>JAYUBR010001237.1:0-10244 GCA_043740775.1 Ferruginibacter sp.
CACTGGCTTGCCTGCTTCTAAAAATTCCTGGGCAAAAGAAATAAACGGCTTTTGCGTTCTCATTTTATCCGGGTTAATTACACCACCCGGTATCACTAAGGCATCATAGTCATCACTGTTTACCTGGGTTATATCTGCATCAACCCGTAATTCTATCGACCAGTGATCTCTATCCCAGGCTTTCACCGTTTCATGAGTTGAAATAATATGTACTGTGGCGCCTGCTTCTTCCAGTGCTTTTTTGGGGCTGGTAAGTTCTACTTCTTCAAAACCATTTTCTGTAATAATGGCTATTTTTTTACCAGTTAAATTTGGAGTTGTCATGATTCTAATTTTTGGGTGAATTGAATAAACTTTAAGTAAAACAAAATCGTGCCGCTGATAAACTTTTGGTATCGATCCCAATATCTTTTTTTGTTCAACGGCATCATTGCAAATTGCTGATAAACTGTACATTTTTATACTATTCACAGAACTGACTTTATTAAAATAATCGAATGCATTTTTTAATTGTGAGCCAACAAAAATCCTTCGGTAAAAATTTTTACTGCATGGTAAAACAGATCACTCGTATAAAAAGGTATAATACAAAATCAGTAATATATTGCCGGGTCTATTGCAATCACAATATGTTTGATACGCAGCTACAGCGAGATTAAATTTTTTACCCACTAAGATTTATATAAACTTCCTCAAGCTGCCAACCCTCCTGCCGAAATTCTTCCTCATTTATTAAACGAGGTGGGTGACCGAACGAATTTTTGAATTCCTCCCGGGTAAAGATTCAGTCATTGCGGGTATTAGGAATTTTCGCACTTCACTTGCCAGCCATAAAAAATAAGCCCGATTGTTTAGCTAAATAATGAACTTGCAAAAATAATTTGTCAACTTTAAAATATGGAGTATCGTTATCCGTCTGAGAGATATACATGGAAGATGTGCTGACTATACCAACTGCAATGAGCGCTGAGCATAATAAAAATATTACACATATTATAAAAAGTATGAGCAGGCGCCTGCTTGGCTTTATTAAAAAAAGGGTGGCCAGCCCTGAAGATGCAGAAGATATATTACAGGAAGTACTTTACCAGTTTGCAGGCAATACTGAACCGCTTAACCAGGCAAGTAGCTGGTTATTTAAAGTGGCCAGTAATAAAATAACGGACAGCTACCGAAAAAAGAAACTGCCGCTTGCTGATGATATTTTCACCTCCGCATCCACAGGGGAAGATAGTTTAGACTGGAAAGAAATTTTGCTGCCATCTGATACCAATCCCGAAATGGAATACCTGCGCAATATATTCTGGGACGAACTGCAACTGGCACTGAATGAGTTGCCGGCCGAACAGCGGGATGTATTTATAGAACATGAAATGAATGGTATTTCTTTTAAAGATATGGAAGCAACAACAGGTGTTAGTGTGGCCACACTCATCAGCCGAAAACGCTATGCTGTATTGCATTTAAGAGAAAGGTTGCAGGTATTAAAAGACGAATTATTAAATTATTAAAATCAGAGCCGCAATATCAATCTGATTGACTGCAGGTTCACAAAAAAATACAAAATGAAAAAATACTGGATTAAAAAAGGGTTGATGTTTTTCACCTTCTTTATAGCAATGTTGCTGCTGGTTGGATTTATTGTAATGGGTTTATGGAACGCCATATTGCCGGCAGTATTGGGTGTAAAAGCAATTACGTTTATACAGGCACTGGGTATTTTATTGCTGAGTAAAATATTATTTGGCGGCTTTAACGGCGGTTGTGCGGGAAGAGGCAGGCATGAGTGGAAAATGAAACTGCAGGAAAAAATGGGACACATGACACCGGAAGAAAAAGAGAAATTTAGAGCGGAATGGAAAAACCGTTGCGGAGGAAGATGGGGTATGCAGCGGCCTGAAGCAGTCGAAAAACAAGAATAAATAACTTAACAACAGGCGTAATTTTAACCAATTGTATACTTGTTGTTTTTAAAAGTTGCCATTTTACAAACGTATCATTTAATAAAAACCGTGGTATGCAGATACTTGTTTTTAAAACCAACCTTACAGATGTTAACCATATCAATGCTATTGAAAGCAGCTTAAATGTACATCCTGCTATTTATAAATGGAATGTAGACCTTAAAGACTGTGATAATATTTTACGGGTTGTTGCCAAAAATATTGCAGGTAAAGAAGTAGAAAGTTTGTTAGGGCAGGCAGGCTATTATTGTGAAGAACTTGAATGAGCCCGATGACATTTCCGTTAGCAATCCCCATATATTCAAAAACATTTCACCATCCAGCTTCGTTGCCAGTTTGAATTTGCCGGCAGGTTAATGATGCCTTCCTTATCTGTTAGTTGCTGGTTATGATTTACACTGTCTGAAATACCACACCATGGTTCAAGGCAAACAAAGTTGGCGTTCTTGGCAGCCCAGATACCAAAAAAAGGAAAGTCGTTAAAATTAAAATGAATGCCATGCGCATGCTTTGTACAGCCAATAGTAATACGATTGCTTTGCATATTTTTTAGTACAATCGCATCTTCATAAAACAGTTTATGCGATAGAGGAAGCTTGCCATTTTGCACAGGTAAAAGTTCGGCATGGTCAGCAATCAGCCCATCCAGCAATTTCCAACGATACAGTTTTTCTGTTGCGTTGAACTGCAGGAAATAATCATCATAATCAGTTCCATCAATAACAGGTACAGCAAATGCAGGATGTGCTCCAATAGAAAATAGTAACTCATCATAACCGCTATTGCTCACCTCATAGGTTACGGTAAGATGGTTATCATCCAACCGGTAGCGCAGTCGCAATACAAAAGCAAATGGATATACGGCCAGGGTTTCCGCATCCTGTGTTAATGTAAACACTGCTTCTTCCAAACTCATCTGGTCTTTTAAAAAGTTTTTTTCCCTCGCAAAGCCATGGCGGGGAAGATGGTATGTTTTCTCTTTATAAAAACAGGTGTCGTCTTTTAACGAGCCAACAATGGGAAACAATACCGGGCTGTGTTTGCCCCAGTAAGCAGCATCACCGGTCCACATATAGTCGATACCTGTTTCTTTATTAATAAGGCTTTGCAACTCCGCCCCTTTAGCAGAGATAACCGCTTTTAATTTTTCGTTTTCGATGGTGATCATGAGGTTAGTTATAAGTTATGAATTATGAGTTATGAGTTATCTCATTGGAATAAATCAGAAGATTGCTGACCGTTGACTAAATGATTTCTATACAAATCGAAAGTATTTTTTAATTCTTAATTACTAATTTTTAATTATTAATTAAACCCTACATATTCCTTCGGTACTTACCGCCTACACTGTACAAGGCATTGGTTATTTGCCCTAAGCTACAGTACTTAACAGTCTCCATTAGTTCTTCAAAAAGGTTGCCATTTGCTACCGCCACTTGTTGCAAACGCTGCAACATCACAACCGCTTTATCTTTATGCCGTTGCTGAAATAAAGTAACCGATTCAATCTGGTTATCTTTTTCTTTTGTAGTGCTGCGGATAACTTCTGATGGTAAAATTGTGGGACTGCCTTTTTTATTTAAAAAAGTATTTACACCAATAATCGGGTATTCACCTGTGTGCTTGAGTGTTTCGTAATACAAACTTTCTTCCTGAATTTTATTTCGCTGGTACATGCGTTCCATAGCGCCTAGCACCCCGCCTCTTTCCGAGAGTCTTTCAAACTCCGCCAGCACAGCGGTTTCCACAAGGTCTGTCAGCTCTTCTATCAGAAAGGCTCCCTGGTTAGGATTTTCATTCTTGGCAGTTCCAAGCTCCCGGTTAATGATTAGTTGAATGGCCATGGCCCTGCGTACACTTTCTTCTGTTGGTGTTGTAATGGCTTCGTCATACGCATTGGTATGTAGCGAGCTGCAATTGTCATAAATGGCATACAGCGCCTGTAGTGTTGTACGGATATCATTGAAATCAATTTCCTGAGCATGCAATGAACGTCCTGAAGTTTGAATATGGTATTTTAGTTTTTGGGAACGTTCATTCGCCTTGTATTTATACTTCATTGCCTTGGCCCATATTTTTCTTGCCACCCTTCCAATCACGCTATATTCGGGGTCCATACCATTACTGAAAAAGAAAGATAAGTTGGGTGCAAAATCATCAATGTTCATTCCCCGGCTTAAATAATATTCTACGTAGGTAAATCCATTGGCCAATGTAAAGGCCAGTTGTGTTATTGGGTTGGCACCGGCCTCTGCAATATGATATCCACTGATGCTGACGCTGTAAAAATTCTGCACTTTATTATCTATAAAATATTCCTGCACATCACCCATTAATTTCAACGCAAACTCGGTAGAAAAAATGCAGGTATTTTGTGCCTGGTCTTCCTTTAAAATATCAGCCTGTACGGTTCCTCTCACTGTTAATAATGCGTGGGTTTTTATTTTTTCATACACTTCCTTTGGTAACACATCTTCGCCGCTTAAGCCCAGCAAACGCAAACCCAGGCCGTTGTTAACGGATGGAAGAGAAGCCCCCTCCAAACCTCCCCCGAAGGGTGAGGCTTTTGAAGACGCTGCTAATTTGGGAAGCTGTTCCGGATGGACCGGCTTGCCATCTGATCCCATGTATCTGGGCAGTTTTTCGATGTCGTATTTTGATTCAATTATTCCGTTAACCTCTTCTCTTAAATTATTTTCGATGATGTATTTTTCACATTGCTGATCAATGGCGGCATTCATAAAAAATGCAAGTAGCATGGGTGCCGGGCCATTGATGGTCATACTTACAGATGTTTTGGCATCGCATAAATCAAAACCACTGTACAATTTTTTTGCATCATCCACGGTGGCAATGCTTACACCGCTGTTACCAACTTTGCCGTAAATATCCGGCCTGGGCGCCGGGTCTTCCCCGTATAGGGTAACACTGTCAAATGCAGTGCTGAGCCGCTTTGCAGGCTGGCCAATGCTTACATAATGAAAGCGCCGGTTGGTTCTTTCCGGGCTGCCTTCACCGGCGAACATTCTTGTCGGGTCCTCCCCTTCTCTTTTTAATGGGAATACACCTGCGGTAAACGGAAATTCTCCCGGTACATTTTCCTGCAATTGCCATTTTAAAATATCGCCCCAGTCTTTGTATTTAGGGAGCAACACTTTTGGTATAACAGTGCCGGATAAACTTGTATACTTCAATGGCTGTAGAATTACTTTATCCCTTACTTTGAATTCGTATTCTTTCCTGCTATAACGGTCACAGGTAAGCGCCCATTTTGTTAGTAACTTTTTTGTACCGGGGTCCAATTTTTCTTCTATACTTTTTTTTAATTTTATTAATTCCTCAACATTAGCTTGATTAGATTGCGCTTGTATCAATTGAATCGTACCATCCAATTGGTATAGGCCGGTAGCCAGCTTTACCTGGGTGTTAACCCACGCATCATACTCCCTAATAGTTTCCGCTATCTCCGATAAATACCGTACCCGTTTAGGCGGTATTATGGTTGACTGGCTGGCAGTATTTTTTGTATGGACATGGTGTATTATTTCACCATCGAATTTGATACCTGTTTTTTCTGCCACTATTTCCATCAGCCTTTCAAACAATTCATTTATTCCGGCATCATTAAACTGTGCGGCGATCGTTCCTACAACAGGCAATGCATCGTCCTTTGCATCCCATAATTCATGGTTGCGTTTGTATTGTTTGCGCACATCATGCAAAGCATCCAATGCACCTGCTTTATCAAATTTATTGATACAGATTACGTCGGCATAATCCAGCATGTTTATTTTTTCCAGTTGGGATGGTGCGCCATATTCCGGTGTCATTACATACATGCTCACATCCACATAATCTAAAATAGATGCATCACTTTGGCCAACACCCGCACTTTCTAAAATGATAAAATCATAGCCTGCGGCTTTGCAGATGTCAATGGCTTCCTGTACATATTTACTTAATGCTACATCGCTTTCCCTTGTTGCAAGGCTGCGCATATATGCCCTTGGAGAAGAGATTGCATTCATGCGTATTCTATCACCGAGCAATGCACCACCAGTTTTTTTCTTGGATGGATCTACTGAAATTACTGCGATGGTTTTATCAACATAAGTGTTTAAAAAGCGACGGACAATTTCATCGGTTACGGATGATTTTCCGGCACCGCCGGTGCCGGTGATGCCGAGAACTGCCCCCCCACTCCGCCGTGGCGGAGGATTTTTGGAACCTTTAAATTTAAAAGACTCAGCCGTTAGTTCGGAAAGTAAATGTTTAAAGTCTTTACTGTTTTCAGCAAGAGTAATAGCTCTTGCAATTTTTTTTATATCTTTCTCTTCCCTCAATGCGAAAGACTTGCTGTCTTCAATCGCTTCGATAAATCCCCCCTTGGGGGGTGGGGGGGCTGCCTTCTTCATCACATCCTCAATCATCCCTTCCAACCCCATCGTTCTTCCATCATCAGGACTATAAATCCGGGTGATCCCATACTTGTGTAACTCTTCTATTTCGGCGGGCAAAATTGTTCCGCCGCCGCCACCAAAAATTTTTATATGGCCGCAGCCATTTTCGTTTAACAGGTCTTTCATGTATTTAAAAAACTCAACGTGCCCCCCCTGGTAACTGGTAATTGCAATGGCGTGTACATCTTCTTCAATAGCGCATTCAACAATTTCATGCACACTTCTGTTATGGCCAAGGTGAATGATCTCTGCCCCTTTTGCCTGCAGTATCCTGCGCATGATATTGATGGCCGCATCATGGCCGTCGAACAAGGATGCTGCAGTCACAATACGAATTTTATTATTTGGTGCAGATGGCATCAGGATTATAAATTAATAGTAATGGGCAATAGTTTGCAAAGGCAAAAATACAGTTTTCTTTTGCAGTTGTATTTGTAGAAAAGGCGGTAAATAAAAATGTTTATCTGCCACAAGGGGATGAACATTTTAAATCAGCAACCAATCGCCGTAGAGCAATTGCTCTGTCTACATGTAAATGTATTAAGTAGTTTTTAACTTAGCGGGGTTACGTTCATACTCTCTTCCCATTCTTTTCATTTTAATGATTTGCCTGATTAAATAAATGAGGTTCTTCGTTTTATTTAGTGGATTAGTTAATGTATTATATTGTCTTTCGAATCGTAAAACTACAAGTGGAAGAAACAAATTTTCATGTTTTACATCAAGCTGTTGCATGATATATATTAAAATCCACTTAGTAAAATGCTGTACAGGAAAATAAAATGATAAGGGAGGAAATTTAAAATAAAGGTAAGCACCCATATAAAAAATGGCCGGATTATCCAAAAATAAAATAAGAATGCTTGCGAATGTTAATTAATCTGACTAATAATTACGCTTATCATTTGCGTTGATTTATTGAAATATTTAACTCAAAAGTTGGTAAATTTTACACTATTATCAAAGAAAAATTGCATGGCTACGTTTATGAATCTGTAGCCTGAAATGAAGTTTATGCATGTTAATTTCATCAACTCATTTTAAATGTCAGTTCAGCAAAGGCTTCCACACTCAATGCTTCTGCACGTTTGTTAAAAATTTCGTCTTGTAAAACTTCTGCGGTGAATAAACTTTTTACTGCATTGCGCAAAGTTTTACGGCGCTGGTTAAACGCAGTTTTTACCAATACCTTAAATGCCCGTTCGCTTTTTACGGTAAGCGGTGTGGTTTTTCTTTTAAGCCTTATTACACCGCTTTGCACTTTTGGTGGCGGGTTAAAACTCTGGTTGCTTACATCAAATAAATATTCCACTTCATAAAAAGCCTGTATCAAAACACTTAACACGCCATACACTTTACTCCCTTCTTTTGATGCAGCCCGTTGTGCCACTTCTTTTTGAAACATTCCGATAATCACCGGTACTTTATCTTTCCAATCCAATACCTTAAATAAAATTTGTGTTGAAATATTATAAGGAAAATTGCCGATTACTGTAAAGGGTTCATCAAATGGTTCATCAATATCTAAAAAGCTCTGGCTGATTATATGATCATTTAAAACAGGGTACGTTTTTTTTAGGTAAGCAGTTTTTTCATCATCCAGTTCAACAGCTTTAAAATTAATGCCAGGTAATTGCACCATGTGTTTGGTTAATGCGCCACCCCCAGGGCCTACTTCCAGTAAATTGGTAAACTTGTCTTCTTTTAAAGCCTCTATAATTTTTTGAATTACAATCTCATCTTTTAAAAAATGCTGGCCTAACGATTTTTTTATTTTAAACATACATTGTGTTACTGTTTCTAAATAACCGTGTAAAAATACACTATAAGCCATCAACGGGCCTCAAACTATGTATTGTACAATGTTGTATTTTTACAACTTAATTTTTTGCTGATATGATAAATGAAAATAAACCGATAATCGGGCTCTCCTGTGGTGATATCAATGGCATTGGTTTGGAATTGATTATAAAGACAGTGGGCGATGCCCGGCTGCTTGAAATATGCACCCCTGTTATATTTGCAAGTAATAAAGTGTTGAACTTTTACCGTAAGGCCCTCCCGGATATTAATTTTAATTTTTCAACTATTAAAGAGTCCAGCCGAGTAAATCACAAACAGGTAAACCTGTACAATTGCTGGGAAGAAGAAGTAGCTGTTACACCTGGACTGTTAAATGATACCGGTGGAAAATATGCGGTACTAAGTTTGGTAACCGCGGCCCAAGCATTAAAAATAGGTAAAATTGATGGATTGGTTACTGCTCCCATTCATAAAAAAAATACGAATTCTGAAGCATTTAATTTTACCGGCCATACGCCTTATCTGAAAAATTTATTTGAAGTGCCTGATGTGGTAATGCTGATGGTAGCTGAAAATATGAGGGTGGCGCTGGTTACCGAACATGTAGCTGTAAAAGACATTGCCCCGTTTATTACCAAAGAAAACATTATCAGCAAATTGCAGATTTTAAACAGTTCGTTGAAAAAAGATTTTGGTATTGACAAACCTAAAATTGCAGTGCTGGGCTTAAACCCACATGCAGGTGATGAAGGCCTTGTGGGTGAGGAAGAAGAAGAAATAATTAAGCCGGCTATTAAAGATGCAAAGCATAAAGATATTTTTTGTTTTGGCCCTTATTCTGCTGATGCTTTTTTTGCAAGAGGCCAATATGAAAAATTTGATGCCGTATTGGCGATGTACCACGACCAGGGATTGGTCCCTTTTAAATCGCTTGCTACTGGCGAAGGTATCAATTATACTGCCGGTCTGAATGGTATACGCACTTCGCCGGACCATGGTGTGGCATTTGATATTGCAGGTAAAAACAAAGCAGATGAAGCATCGTTCAGAGAAGCTGTTTTTAAATGTATTGACATTATTAATGCAAGAAAAGAATATGCTAACCAGCATAAAAATCCTTTAAAGAAAATAAGTGCAGCTTTTGTTGCCAATGCCAGGGATGAAAAAATTACTGAAGAATAATTTGGTGGTTCTTCAGCTCCGGCTTATTATAAAATGCCGGACAGTCATTTTACAACCTTAATATTTTTGCGGCAGTTTGTAAAATAATGGTTAGCCGTGCTATTTAAAAACATCCTCCATTACGCCTTTATTGATCAGGTATGAACTAAAAGTTATTTCAGCCTTTCCGTTTCTGCTTTTTGCTTTATCAGCGGCTGACCGGTTATTTTGTGTTCCGTCATCAAAATCAAACGTCACTCCTTTTGGAAGTTTGTAATCTTTTGTATCAAAAGTAAAAACAATTTTATCTGGTAAACCATAGACGACATATCTACCATAACTCATTTCCAACTGATAGCTGCCATTAGCCCTGGTAGTGGTTTTTGTCCTTCTTATTACAAGTAAAGCTTCATCAATATATACAGTAGATAATACTACATCTGCATTATCATCTTCGGGCAACAATTTAATTACCCTTACAATCGTATTGGCTATTTTATCTGTACCTGCATCAATGGCAATGTATTTTCCCCCACTTAAGATATTATTCAGGTTTATGCTTACTGCGCCTTTGGGTACAAAAGATATTCCCTTTTCATTTTTTATTTTTAACTTATCTGGCTTTTTAAAATACACTTTTACATCGGCATCAGGTACTTTTAAAAACGATACATTGGTAATCATCCGGGCGGTAGCCTCGTAATCATTTACCTTATCAATATTAAATTTAACTTTTGCGAGCAAGGCATTTGCATCTTGCGCACGGGCTGTTAAAACGGCTAAAAACGCAAGCAGCAATAAGGGTGTTATTTTTTTTAAACGGATCATTTTTATTTTATTTAGGATAGAATATCTT
>JAYUBR010001238.1:0-3163 GCA_043740775.1 Ferruginibacter sp.
CTGGTTAAGATGGGGTATAAGTTAAAAGAAGTAGTTAACGAACCTGATTTTGATAAAAGGGGGCAATTGATTCAGGAAATTGAAGACATGGAGCATGTCAATGATGATTACACGCATAATATTTTTACCGAACTTGGTAAGAACTTTATTACTCCTTTTGACCGTGAAGACATTCATTACCTGGCTACTTCGCTGGATGATATTGCTGATTATATTTATGCCTCAGCAAAAAAAATAAATTTTTACAGGGTAAACCCCAATGAAACCGGCTTTCTTAAAATGGCAGAATTAATTGCCGTAGGTTGTGTGCAGGTGCATAAAGCGGTTACAGAATTACGCAATATGAAAAATATGCGCCAGATAACAGACGCATTGGTTGCAATTAACAGTATAGAAAACCAGGCAGATGATATTTTTGATATGAGTATTGAGCGGCTGTTTGCTACCGAACCAGACGCCAAGGAAGTAATAAAGAAAAGAGAAATTTATCAGGTAATGGAAATAGTAACTGATAAGTGTGAAGATGCTGCAAACGTAATTGAATCTATCATTGTTAAATACGCATAAGCAAATTAGCAATTGCTCAATTTGGAAATTTGAAAATTATTTCATCCGAAGATCATTGGCATTTTTAAATACTCTTTAAGCCAATCATTGAGCCATTTTCAAATTGAGCCATTGTCAGATTAATCATTATGCAATTTTCAAATTAATTTTATGACCCTGCTCATCGTTATTATTATTTTAGCTTTAATATTCGATTATATCAATGGCTTTCATGATGCGGCCAATTCAATTGCTACCATTGTTTCTACAAAAGTATTAACGCCTTTCCAGGCAGTAGTGTGGGCAGCTTTTTTCAATTTTGTTGCTTACTTTATTTTTAAAGATCACGCTGTTGCCAACACCATTGGTAAAACGGTTCACCAGGAATTTATTACGCTGCCGGTAATATTAGCCGGTTTAATTGCAGCCATTATGTGGAATTTATTAACCTGGTGGTATGGCATTCCCTCTTCATCATCACATACTTTAATTGGCGGCTTTGCTGGTGCTGCCATTTCACATGCCTTTTTAACCAAAGGGTTTACCAACATTGCTACCATTGTAGAAATTAAAAAAATTACACAAATTATACTATTTATTTTTCTTGCTCCATTGATTGGAATGGTAATATCCATTTACATTAGTGTTATCACCATTATGCGTAATACCTGGGCAAAAGTTGGATTAATTATACTAACAGCAATTGGTACATGGTTTTTATTTGCCCATTTTGAACAAACTAAACTGGAAGAAAACCTGGTAAAGTTTTATAAGATAGACAATCTTAAAAAGGAACTTGCCAAAGATCCATCCAAAGCTGCAAACTATGCATCTGCCGTGGCTTTTGTGGATGCAGCTTCACCAATGCTGGGTGAATACAAATCGCTGGGTGCAACCAAACTGGCAGAAAAAATAAAGACTAATGTAGATAGTAAAGCTGATGCTGTTGCATTATCGAAAGCGCTGGCAAAAGCAGATAATTCTATTATTATTTATGGCATTCTGATAATAATATTCATCTTTATTTGTGCCTACATTTACGCCGAAAAAGTAAAGACCCCGAATGCTTACCGCACCGGCCGGATGTTTAAAAAATTGCAATTGATTTCTTCAGGAGCATTTAGCATCGGGCATGGTGGCAATGATGCACAGAAAGTAATGGGGATTATAGGCGCTGCTTTTGTTGCCTATAACAGCACAAAATATCCTGATGTAGGCGTTGCCCTGAAAGAACTTAGCTGGGTTCCTTTTGCGTGTTATACCGCCATCGGTTTAGGTACCATGAGCGGTGGATGGAAGATTGTAAAAACAATGGGTACTAAAATAACCAAGGTAACACCATTGGAAGGAGTAGCTGCAGAAACTGCCGGTGCGTTCACTTTATTTATGACCGAACAAATGGGCATCCCTGTAAGTACAACACATACAATTACCGGTGCAATAATTGGCGTAGGCGCTACCAAACGTTTAAGCGCAGTACGGTGGGGTGTTACAGTAAACCTGCTGTGGGCATGGATACTAACTATTCCGGTAAGCGCCCTGCTTGCAGGTATTATTTATTTGATTACTTCTCTTTTTATAAAATAATAAAGGGTAGCTGCTTTCTTTTCTACATCACTCAGCAACAATGGGTGATTTTTTATTTTGATGAAAAACATACCCTAAATTTGCGTAAACTATATGCAATAATTGCAGCAGTAGCAACAACAAATGCATGTTGTATGGTGCTGATAACACTTTTTAAAAATATATCTAAACCTTCAATAAATAAAGCATGAACAAAATATTGGTTACTGGCGGCTGCGGTTACATTGGTGTGCATACAATTGTAGACCTGGTGCAAAACGGGTACGAAGTAATTTCTGTGGACAATAATTCCAGGAGCAATATTGCTATTTTGGAAGGAGCAGAAAAAATAATTGGTAAAAAAATAAAAAACTATGTGGTTGATCTTTGTAATTTAAAAGATACAGAAACCATTTTTGAAGAAAACAAAGACATCAATGGCATCATACATTTTGCAGCCTACAAAGCAGTGGGTGAATCGGTTGAAAAACCTTTGATGTACTATGAAAACAATCTTGGCTCGCTGGTGAATATTTTAAAATGTGCCGAAAAATATGCCATTCCTAATTTTGTTTTTTCTTCTTCCTGCACGGTGTATGGTAATCCTGATGCCATTCCTGTAACAGAAGAAACACCGCAAAAACCTGCAGAATCGCCTTATGGAGCTACCAAACAAATGGGTGAAGTAATCGTTCGGGATGCGGTAAAAAGTAATCAGGTTCAGGCAATATTGTTGCGCTATTTTAATCCGGTAGGGTCACATCCTTCCACTTTAATTGGCGAAATTCCTTTGGGCAGGCCTGCAAACCTGGTGCCTGCTATTACACAAACTGCCATCGGCAAATTGCCAACTATGCATGTTTGGGGAAACGATTATGATACAAGAGATGGCAGTTGCCTTCGTGATTATATACATGTTTGTGATATTGCACATGCACATACGCTGGCACTATACTTTCTTATCAGCAAACAAAATAAAGTAAACCCCGCAATATTTAACCTGGGCACCGGTGATGGCTTTACCGTACTGGAAGTAATTCATGCATTTGAA
>JAYUBR010001239.1:0-3159 GCA_043740775.1 Ferruginibacter sp.
TTTTTGACTATCCATTTCAAAGAACAAAAAAATCTGATATTGGTTATGATGTACAGTTAAATATATTTTGCTTCCGTGCGTAGCTAACCCCAATAAAGATTTTCCATTTATGATTTCAGTTATCATCTGTTCTATCAATAAAACACTCGCCGCACAGGTGCAAAAAAATATTGCGGAAACTATCGGAGTGAACTGGGAACCCGTTATAATCGATAACACCATATCTCCCGAAAGCATAACGCATGTGTACAATGCCGGAGCAGCGAAAGCCCAATATGATCTGGTATGTTTTGTACATGAGGATGTGATTTTTACAACACAAAACTGGGGTTTGAAATTGATTGATTATTTCAAAAATGATCCTGCACTGGGCTTAACCGGAATTGCCGGAAGCAAATATAAAAGCAAAGCGCCTTCGGGCTGGGCTACTGGTATGGCCGATATTGATTGCTGTAATATTACGCATGCAGATAGTAAAGGCAGCCAGCAAAGAATGTATTTTAACCCGGTACCCGGTTCACTTACACAGGAAGTGGTTGTGCTGGATGGAGTGTTGTTGTGTTGTTCCAAAAAGGTTTGGGAAGCGGTTAAGTTTGATGCTGTTTTATTGAAAGATTTTCACCTGTACGATCTGGATTTTTCTTTTAGAGTTGCTGAGAAATATAAGGTGATGGTTAGTTACGAAATTGATATGATTCATTTAACGGAAGGAGGCAATTTTTCTGACAAATGGCTGGAAGCAACACTTGAATGGCATAAAAAAATGAAAGCTAAATTACCGGCTTATGTGCATGGGTTTCAGTGTAACAAAAAGGAACTGGAAGATAAAATTGTACGTGCCTGGCTGATTCGTTTAAAGCACGAGCAAATTGGTTTTTACAATCAGCTTCACTGGTTGGGGAGCATAAAAATATGGGCGCATGTATCTGCGTGGCCAAATGTGTTGTTGTTTATGGTAAAAAAATATTTTAAAAAAAGCAGGTAAATCATGAACAACAAACCTTTTATCTCCATCTGCATACCTGCCTACAAGCGCATCACTGATCTTAAAATTTTATTGGATTCCATCGGTTGCCAATCCTATAAAAATTTTGAAGTAATTATAACTGATGATAGCCCCGATGATAAAGTTAAAAATTTTTGTGATCAGTATCCGCATGCCTTTCGATTGGTGTATTATAAAAATGCCATAGCATTGGGCACACCCGAGAACTGGAATGAAGGCATCCGCAAAGCAACCGGCACATGGGTTAAGCTGATGCATGATGATGATTATTTTTCTACTCCTGATTCCCTGGCATTTTTTGTTGCAGCAATGAAACGATACCCCGAAGCAAAGGTTTTTTATGGTGCGTTTGTATTTGACGATGTTGCAAATAATACTCAAAAAACAGTTACCTGTAATTGGTTCGACCGATTCTTTTTAAGTCTTTCCCCGTACCATATGCTAAGGCGAAACTATTTTGGTAACCCAAGCTGCATCATAGTAAAAAAGGAGGTGCCTTTTTTTTATGATAACCGCTTTAAATACATTGTTGACTTTGCTTATTATATTCAACTGCTGCAAAACCATATTCCATGTGTATACATAAAAAATGTGTTGGTTCATGTGGGTATTAACGAAGGCCAGGTTACCAATTACACCTATAAAAATAAGGCCGTGCAAATGTATGAGAACCATGTTTTGTTTGAAAAAATAGGAGCGGGAGCGTTGAAAAATATTGTCGCCTTTGATTACTACTGGCGCATTTACAGAAACTTTAATATTCGGTCTGCTGAGGATATCAAACCATTTTACAACGGCGATATCTCAATCGTGTTACAACGACTGATTTCCTTTCGTGGATCATTACCTCAAAAATTACTATTGGTTGGATTGTTTTCAAAAGCTGCTATGCTGGTATGTTATTGCAGTTTGCGGTTTGCTGGTCTTTTTAAATGAGACAGAAATGCTTGTAGCCATTTTTTTCTGATCACTTAAATATTTCCCCCGCCCACAAAGCCCCATACTGTTTTGTATAATAAATAGCTGCAAAAATATACCACCTGAAATCGGGGTAAAACTTTTTCATAAACTGTGCATGGTTGCGGATAGACGTGGTGCGTATTTTCAGCCACTTGTCTTTGCTTACACTGCCTTTGTGTACATGCATCACTTTTGCTTGCGGCAGAAAATGAATTTGATAACCCAGTTGCTTAAAATCCCAGCACCAGAGCGTGTCTTCGCAATACATAAAAAAATCATCGGATAATTTTTTCCTGGGTAATTGCTGAATAATGCTTTTTGGAAACAACATAAAAGCTCCCCAAACCCAGTCGCAGTTGGCAAAGCTTTGGTGATCAAAATAATGGTGCAGCATTAGTGCCTCCCGTTTTGCTTTGGGTAACAATTTGTATAGAGGAAATATTTCCAGCAACTCCCAACTAATGGTTCTGAAACGGCGGCAATTATATTGAACCCGGCCGTCAGGATACAATAACTGGCAGGTGGTCATTCCAACTTCTCTGTGCTGCAACAAATGATCAAGGCAAATTTTAGGCGCATTGTTTATAAGTTCGGTATCACTGTTCAGCAGCAATAAGTAATCGCCTTTTGAATTTTCAACCCCAAGGTTATTGCCGCCGGTAAAGCCACTGTTAAGGGGGCTTACGACCAGCTTGATCTCAGGAAATTTTAGCTTAAAAAGTATCGGGTCGCATTCAACAGAGGCATTGTCAACGAGTACAATTTCATATTCCACATCCACCAGTTTATCGTATATAGATTGTATGCAATTACAGGTGAGGGTAAACGTATTGTAATTGATGATGATGATGGATAATTGCATTGTTAAGCTACTTTATAAAAATAAGGTTTGTTTAAAAGGATCTTAAAAAAGTAACGCAATAATACACCCATATTTTTTACATAATCTATCCAGTTTTTAAAAGTATAGGTTGCCTTATTCAAGGTAAAGATTTTATGCAGCATCAAACAGAAAAAAAACAGGAAGATCTCAAAAAAATAAGTACCTGCTATGATTAAATACCAGCCAATACCAAACTGTTTTCTGATGCGGAGTATGTTGGATACAATGACCTGCCTGCCTTTTTTATTCCACAGGTTTTTACTGTTTTCGTTTTCCGTGGTGGTATAGTAATCGCTGCTGGTGCCGCCAC
>JAYUBR010001240.1:0-3152 GCA_043740775.1 Ferruginibacter sp.
CTCATACGGGTACACTGATTTCACTGTTAACATTTACCACTGTATTCTTTTTTGTGTACTGGTGGTTCAGGGAACAGGCCTGTATTGTGGTTTGCCCTTATGGACGCTTGCAGGGTGTATTGCTGGATAAAAATTCTATTGTGGTGGCCTATGACCGGTTAAGAGGTGAACCACGGGGAAAGCTGATAAAAGAAAAACACAATCATAATGACGGCCATGAAAAATGTGACGGTTGCAAAAGCAATGGATCCTGCCACAGCCTGGCAGAAAAATTTGTACCGGAAATAAAAGCATCCGACTGTATAGATTGTTATGCCTGCGTAAGGGTTTGCCCAACGGGTATCGACATCCGCAATGGTACACAACTGGAATGCATTAATTGTACTGCGTGTATGGATGCCTGTGATGCCATCATGACCAGTATCAACAGACCGGCAGGACTTGTTAGATATGCTTCTGAAAACAGCATCACAAAAGGGGTACAACTCAAATTCAGTTCCCGGATAAAAGCATATACCGCCGTGCTTGCGTTGCTGATATCACTGCTGGTATTTTTGCTGGCCAGCAGAACCGATCTTGATGCAAGGTTAATGCGTACATCAGGAATGACCTATACATCTTTACCCAACGGGCGCATAGAAAACCTTTACAGTTTGAAATTGGCCAATAAAACACATAAGGATATTGCCATCAATTTAAAGCTGGAAAATATGACCGGAGAAATTACCATGGTGGGCAGCAGCAACCTTGTGGTGAAACACGAAGATTACAGCAATGTGCAATTTTTTGTACGGCTTAACAGAGACAAAGTAAAAAGCTGGAAAATACCCGTGCAGATTGGGTTGTATGAGAACAATGTGAAAATAAAAACCATTACTGTCAAATTTATCGGGCCGGAAGTATATGATTAATATGATGATTTAAAATTGAAATAAAACCATTATTCAATAAAAACTAAAGTATGAACTGGGGACATAAAATAATTGCGGTGTATGTAGTGTTTGTTGCAGGAATGTTGTTCCTGGCTTTTAAATCTTTAAGGCAAAATACAGACCTGGTAACAGAAGATTATTATGCGAAGGAACTGGTGTACCAGCAAAAAATTGATGAAGTAAAACGCACTGCTGCATTATCAGCACCTGTAAATATTTCGCTTGTTAATCATGCCGTAAACATCAGTTTTCCGAAAGATTTTATAGGCAAAAAAATTACAGGACAGATAGAACTGTATTGCCCTTCGGATGAAAAGAAAGACAGAAACCAGGCATTTACAATAACAGACAGTGCGGTAACCATTTTGTTGACCGAAAATTATCACGGTTTACATTATGTAAAAATTAACTGGACAGCAGAAGGCATAAATTATTATTACGAACAAAAAATAATTATTTAAAATGGCAGTTATATTTTTCGCAGCAATAACCTTAGGAATGATAGGAAGCTTTCATTGCATTGGTATGTGCGGACCGCTGGCTTTTTCATTGCCATTGAGTACTGACAGTGACTTTGCAAAATTTACCGGCACCTTATTGTACAACATGGGCAGAATAGTTACCTATAGCAGTTTAGGGTTACTGTTTGGTTTGGCAGGCAAAGGTTTCTCTCTGTTTGGTTTTCAGCAATGGCTATCCGTTATTGTCGGAATAGCTATATTATTTTTCCTGTTCATCCCAAAAAAATGGATTGCTAAAACAAGTACAGGTAATATTTTGTTAAAGTATAATTATACCATACGGGCAACATTGGGCAAGCTATTTTTTCAAAAAAATTATTTCTCTTTATTTGCAATTGGGGTATTGAATGGCTTGCTACCCTGTGGTTTAATTTATATGGCTATTGCGGGAGCAATTGCTTACGCAGCGCCTTTAAAAAGTGCTTTTTTCATGGTTTCCTTTGGGCTGGGAACTTTGCCGGTAATGTGGAGTGTATCTTTTTTTGGCAATTATATCAGCATTGGTGTACGTAAAAAAATACGAAGTGCTTACCCTGTATTAATGGCAATGATGGCCTGCCTGCTGATTGTAAGGGGAATGGGTTTGGGAATACCCTATGTTAGTCCTTCTTTAAATAACAGTACCCACACCGTACAAACTTGTTACCCACAAACGGAGAGCACAACACTTAAACTAAAATAAATAAATAATTGTTGAACGCGATAGAATATAAAAAAAAACTAATGACCGGATCAAATAAAACAGATCAATTTTTACATGAAAATATAACGTGGAAACGTTTACTTGATTTTTTTATCCAGGAAAATAGCTTTTTAAAAACAAGGCTAAGCGAAGTAGTAGACAGGGAAACAGACAGATTGTTCATAGCCCAGGCAGAGCATTTTCAAACAGAGTTTATATTGAAAGATGAGTATGTACACGATATTGAACGTGATATAAAAGAGCAGGAAAAACAGTTAAAATCAGCGCTTACACAAAAAACAGTCCCTGATTATAAAACCTGTAAAAAGCAGGAAAAATTACGCAATGAAATGACTTCCCTTGAAAAAGAATTTTCTCATTTAAAAACGCAGTTTAATAAATACCTGCTCTCCATTGTATAAGGTTAGTTTAATAAAGCTGCCAATCTTTTTTCATCTAAAATAATGATGGCACCCTCTTTAATGTCAATTAATTTTTCGCTTTTAAAATCGCTTAAAGTACGTATAATGGATTCAGTGGCCGTGCCGGCTATATGGGCAAGGTCTTCTCTTGAAATGTACATGGAAAAATGTCCTGCTTCATCTTTGGTATATTTTTTTTGCAGCAGCATCAGTGCTTCGGCCACCCGCTTTCGCAATGAATTGTAAGCAATGCCTACCAATTGCTCTTCCCTGTCGGTAACACTTTGTGCCAGCATCTGAATAAACTGCCGGGCAACTTCTTTGTTTGCCTGCAATAATTTTTCAAAATCTCCCCTGTCTATAATTGCCAGGGTGGCATCTTCAATTACTTCAGAAGTTTCCTTGTACACTGTACCTTCCAAAATGGCTGTGTAACCTACATAATCTCCCTCTCCAAAAAGCCCCACCGTTAACTCTTTACCATCGTCGTTGGTTTTAAATGTTTTTACTTTTCCTTTTTGAATATAAAACAACTTTACCGCATGGTTTCCTTCATCATAAATCAATCTTTTCTTTTTATAAATATTTACTGCAC
>JAYUBR010001241.1:0-3151 GCA_043740775.1 Ferruginibacter sp.
AAACTTTTCCTGATGGCAGGCCAGTTTTCCAGGCTTCCTTTAATTGTTTTTCCATCCACATCAGTACCAATATAAAAAAAACCTTTCCACCCGACCAGGTAAGAAGTAAACAGAAAAGGCTTAACATTTTTATCAATAATGGGTACATTGATATTGCTGATAATGGTACACACAATCACAATGCAAACCGTGGCAATGATGGGCCCAATTGAATTTTCTGCAAAAATAGAAAGCAATAAAGATAAGGCGGCAATTACGGTCAGCGCCACTGTTGCGTAAGCAAAAGCTGCTAAATAACGCCACATAATATCATCCTTTGTAATCAGCAATATCTGCGATTCATCCCCCTTTGATCTGAACACCAGCATATCGCCGGTACCAAATATAAACAGGCTTATAAACAATGCGGTAACAGCCATCCAGAGCAATAAAAAAACAGTAAAAATAGTGGCGGCGGCAAACTTAACGAGTATCAGTTGCGTTCGGCTGATGGGTTTGGATATCAGCAAACGAAGGGTGCCCATATTGGCTTCGCCCGATATGGAATCTGCCGCAATCAATGCTATTAAAATAGGTACCTGTATCAGCAGTGTGTTCAAAATAATATAACACATAAAGTAGCCATTGATGGCTTGTACTCTGTCGAAAGTAAATGTATCTTTTACACTTTGCAGCATCAGGTCCATATAACTCTGTCCGTCTGCTTTAAATGCAAATTGAAAAATAAATACGATGGCTGCCACTGCTGCAAAGGCAATATAGGTTCTGGGTCTTTTGGATATTTTAAACAGCTCAATTTGCAAAAGCGTCCACATGTCCGGATTGGGTTGTAAGTGATAAAAAATAATTTTCAAGGGAGTGGCTTGTGTTTACCGAAAGTATCTGGACATCTTTTGCCACCAAAAAATTTATTAATTGCGGAACAGTTGTCTTATCCATCATCAATTGCAACGGATGATTGGCTTGTAAAGATGCAGCCCATCCGGATTGCAACAATAATTGTTTCGCAGCCGTATTGTTAAGCGTATCAATTTCTATTAATGTATGGGCAGGATCTAACAAGGTTGACACATTCCCTTCCACCATCTTTTTGCCCTTATGCAGTATTATCATGCGGCTGGCAATCAATTCTATTTCACTAAGTAGGTGAGAAGAGATCAGTACCGTTTTACCCATCTCTTTACTAAGCCTTAAAATAAGATTTCTTACATCCGCAATACCCTGTGGGTCCAGGCCATTAGTAGGTTCATCCAAAATAACCAGGGCTGGGTTGTGTACCAATGCAACAGCAATCCCCAGTCGTTGTTTCATTCCCTGGCTGAATGTTCTTACAGTATCTTTTGCACGATCTTCCAGGCCAACCATTTGCAATTGCTGCATCAATAATTGCTTCGTTACTTTGATGCCACTCATCTTCGCAAAGATGGAAAGGTTATCGTAAGCAGATAAATATTTATACAAATCCGGCTTTTCAATCACTGCACCAACTTGTTGTAAAATATGCGACCGGTTGGCATCAAGTTTTTTTCCAAACAAATTAATTTCGCCACTGGTTGGATGTATTAATGTAAGCAGCATGCGGATAGTAGTGGATTTGCCTGCACCGTTTTGTCCGAGAAATCCATAAATATCGCCTTCATTTACTGTAAATGACAAATCATTCACTGCGAAGGTATTTCTGAATTTTTTAGATAGATGATTTACCTCTATGATCAATGCCATATACCTTTATTAGTACCAAAGGTAAAACGGAAAAGAAGACCAATTGTTCGTAAAGAAAACGTTTCGGTTAAATCTTTTTCTAAAAAAAGTTGGTCATATCAAATAAAGTATTAGCTTTGTGTTAAGAAAGTTGCTTACTGCACTATCTACAACAACTTTACTTTACTCTGCCTAATTTTAGTTTTTAGATTTCCTCATCCTGCTGAACTACTTCTTTAATCTCAATTTTACTGTGTATTAACTACCTGAATCATTTATTCATTTAGCTTATTTCATACCTAAAAATACACACAAGATGAAAACAATTTTAACCATTCTGTCTGCCTTATTTACACTTGCATCTGTTAATGCGCAAGGCAATTTTGATACAGCCGTTCAAACAACTTCAGCTACTTCAGGCAATAAAATAAATAGTATTTCAACTGAGCAAACTTTATTGTCTGCTACTGTTTATAACATCTATGGTGCTGATAAAAAAGGTATTACCATCATGCCCAATGCCGCTACCAGCGATGTGAAAATTATTTTCAAAACAGATAAAGCTGCTACTGGTTCAATTGTAGTTTTAGATGAAAGCGGAAAAAAGGTTTTACAACAAACTGCCTCAATTGCCGCAGGAAATAATAATATCAACATCAATGATTTTCACAAGTTGAGTGAAGGAACTTATACTATACAATTAATCAGCAATAACGAAACTTATACTTCCTCTTTTATGATTTGGAAGTAATCTTTTAAAAAACCAGGCACAAATTAATGCTCCTCTTTTACAGAGGAGCTTTTTTTTATTGTCCCATCGGATTCATATAAGATTTCAAGGCATTTACATACAGTTCAAATGCATCAATACCCTTTGCAGTTATTTTACATACTGTTTGAGGATAATTGTCTTTAAATTGTTTAGTCACATCAATATAACCTGCGTCTTTCAGCTTATTGATCTGAACGCTCAGGTTACCGGCAGTTGCATTTGTTTTTTCTTTTAAAAAAATAAACTCTGCTTCCTTTACACTTATCAGTAAACTTATAACGGCCAACCTGAGTTGCGAATGTAATATTGGATCTAAGTCTTTAAACATTATGGGGCTGTTTCATGCTATGGTGTTTGTTGAAAACCTGTTTCGTAAAATCAGTCGATGTTTCTATTTTTATATTTGCTCCTCAACAAATAACCGGGAATAATATAACTAATCAAAATAGATAAAGCGGGTATTAAAATATTGGTGTCATAATCAAGCCAGGCAGATAAAACAGCCAGTAACCATGCTCCAATACCTCCCCATACCAATGGGGTAAATTTTATAAGCCTCCCCGTAACAAAACAACTAATACCATACAGCAGCATATAAAATGTAAATGCATGCTGATACCCGATTTTTGAAAAAATAAAAGACAATCCAAAGTAAGTAACGCCAATGCTTATCCAAAG
>JAYUBR010001242.1:0-3148 GCA_043740775.1 Ferruginibacter sp.
CAGCCAAAATGAAAGGGTAAGTAATCCTGCCAAATGGTTGATTGCTGCTCTGTTCATTTTATTCAGTGCATTTTTAATAGCCCTTTATTATGGATAACCGCATCCCGTTTTTAAAAACAGTAGTGCCTTTTAATCTTTTACCAGAACAGGAATTAGCACATATTGCTCCCCTGCTGGTAGAAATAAAATATCAAAAAGACGGCATCATTTACCACCAGGAAACCACCAAACTAAAAGGTGTTGACATCATTGCAGCGGGCGAATATGAAACTTTTTTTTACGATACCAACCATAATAAAAGACTGGTAGAAATATTTAAACCCGGTGAGTGTTTTGGCGGTATTTCAGAATTATTAAATGGCCGTAAATCGCTCACCACTGTAATTGTAAAAAAGGATACTGTTGTGTACACGTTGCCCCGAAAGGCTTTCAACACATTGTGCCGTCAGTACGAAGCATTCTACCAACACTTCACCGATTCTTTTGGCAAAAGAATGCTGAACGAAGAGTTTGCACATTTTTATAAAAATCCCACCAATTTTGAACGGAGTTTTATTACGTCTGAGCAATTGTACAGCCGCCGCATTGAAAGCCTGGAATACAGGGAAATTGTTTGGTGCTGGATTGATACACCCGTTTACCAGGCAGCCATTGTAATGCAGCAGCAAAAAATAAGTTGCCTGTTTGTAAAAGATAAGCAAAACAAAATTGTTGGCTTTGTAACGGATATTACTATCCGCGACAATGTGGTGGCAAAGCAAGCCAGTTACGAAAGTCCGGTGGCAGGCATCATGGATAGCCCGGTTGCTTCTATCAATGTACATGCTTTTGTATACGAAGCTGTGCTAAGTATGTTTCGTACAAAAATGCGGTACATGCTGGTGGAAAAAGAGGGAGAATATATCGGCTTTATAAGCCGCAATAAATTGTTGAGCGAACAGGGTCAATCACCACTGGTGTTTATTCAATCTGTAAAACAGGCATTGTCTGTTGAAGCGTTGAGACGAAAGTGGGAAGCAGTACCTGCACTGGTAACCCAACTGCTGGAACGGGGCGTACATGCTGCCATTGTAAACCAGGTTATCACCACCGTGTCAGACACCATCGCTATAAAAGTGATTGAAACAGTTACCAAACAAATGGGGCCACCACCGGCAAAATTTGTTTTTATGGTGCTGGGCAGCGAAGGGCGCAAAGAGCAAACCTTAAAAACCGACCAGGACAATGCCATCATTTACGAAGACAAAGCCAATGAACACCGGGAAGAAGTACGGGAATACTTTCTTGAATTTGCAACCCTGGTATCAGGACATTTAAACAGCATTGGTTTTAGTTATTGTACCGGCGGCTACATGGCCCAAAACCCAAAGTGGACACACTCTTTATCCCATTGGAAAAACAATTGGAAAAACAATTACCTAAACTGGATGAACGAAACCCTACCCGAAACAGTGATGCAGATAGCAACGTTTTTTGATTGCCGGTATTTATATGGTGATGAAACCATCATTAAGCAACTGGAAGAATTTTTAGGCGAACAATTGCAAAATCCGATGGACAGGCTGTTTCATTTTATGGCACAAAATGCATTGCAATATGAGCCACCACTCACCGGGATTTTTAAAAATATCCGTACTTTTAAAGTAGATAAGAAAGAAGTGTTCGACATTAAAAAAGCCATGACACCCATAGTAGACCTGGTAAGGGTATACGCTTTAAAGTACCGCATTTTTGAATCCAATACCGGCGAAAGATTAAAGGCTTTAAAAGATAAACAGGTGTTTACAGAAAGCGAAGTAACAGAGTTGCTGCAATCGTATTATTATTTAATGGGCTTGCGGCTAAAAACACAATCCCAGCAGATTATAGAACATCATTTGCCCCCTGATAACTATATCACGCCGCAGCAATTAACAAAAATAGACCAGCTCACTTTAAGAGAAATATTTAAAACCATCGAAAACTTTCAGTTGCGCATCCGCATGCACTTTACCGGCAATTTATTGGGATAGGGCTACAATAAAAAAAAATATTGTCCGGGCTAAGAAGCAATGTTGTAAATCGTTGCGTCGCCCTCATGTACTTTTTGTTTTTCAATTGGGCTTCAGCTTCCAAATCAATGTCACTATCATGGTTGGCCAATCAGCAGTCTTTGTAGAAACAAGCCGTGGCCTGTTCTGCGATTTATGATGTTACCTGCAAGAACAAGCCACAGCCTGTTTCTGCAAGAAATCCATTCCATAACATATATAATCATATCACTGATGCATGTAAAGAATTAAAAATGTAATTTGCCAAATCAAATAATCCATTAATAAAAACCGTTCTATATTTTTTCCAATTTTCTAAAAAAAATAAAATATGGCCAACGCCATTCAAAAAAAACGAATTGCTTTATTCGGCTCTACGGGTTCCATCGGCACACAGGCTTTGGAAGTTATACGGGCCAATCCTGATTTGTTTGAAGCCGAAATTTTAACTGCCCAAACCAATGACGAATTATTGGTTAAACAGGCACTGGAATTTAAGCCCAATGCCGTTGTAATCGGCGACGAATCAAAATATCAAAAAGTAAAGGAGGCGCTGTCATCTGAAAATACAAAAGTTTTTTGTGGTGTGGCCGCTTTGGAAGAAGTAGCTGATTTTGACAGCTACGATATGATGCTGGCGGGAATTGTAGGCTTTGCCGGGTTAAAACCCACTTTAAAAGCAGTATCAAAAGGCAAGGCGGTAGGCCTTGCCAATAAAGAGACCCTGGTGGTTGCCGGTGAAATTGTAATGCAAAAAGCAATGGAAAACAGGGCCCCGGTTATTCCGGTGGATAGTGAACACTCTGCCATTTTTCAATGCCTTGTTGGAGAAGGAAGAAATAAAATTGAAAAGATAATTCTTACCGCAAGCGGCGGTCCTTTCCTGGGAAAAAAACCTAATTTTTTGGTGAATGTAAAAAGGCATCACGCCCTGCAACACCCCAACTGGGCGATGGGTGCTAAAATAAGTATAGACTCTGCAACCCTGATGAATAAAGGGCTGGAGATGATTGAAGCTAGATGGTTGTTTAACCTGCAGCCTGCGCAGATACAGGTAGTGGTGCATCCTCAAAGCATCATCCACAGCATGGTACAGTTTGAAGATGGCAGTATTAAAG
>JAYUBR010001243.1:0-3144 GCA_043740775.1 Ferruginibacter sp.
CAATCAAAACACAACCGGTAATGCCGCCACAGTTACCACCAATGCAAATTTAACCGGAGAAGTAACCAGTGTTGGCAATGCCACAACAGTTACCAATGCGGCGGTTATTGCAAAAGTACTTACCGGCTACACATCAGGTGCTGGAGCAGTTGCGGCTACTGATAATATTTTACAGGCAGTACAAAAAATAGATGGCAATAATGCTTTAAAGGCACCGCTTGCCTCCCCAACATTAACAGGTACCCCGGCAGCACCAACAGCCATAGCCGGAACAAACACAACACAACTTGCTACCACGGCCTTTGTTACTTCTGCAGTTAACAGCGGTACGGCAACATCATGGAGTTTAACAGGAAACCCGGTTACTGCAGGATCACAATTTTTAGGTTCAACAAATAATGTTTCGCTAAGGATGAGAACCAATAACACTGAAAGAATGGTGGTAGATAGTGTAGGTAATGTAGGTATTGGTGTAACTAACCCCACTGCTAAACTGACTGTTAAAGATAGTTTGGAAATAAGAAGGACAGGTACTGTATCCCAGTTACTTTTTACTAATACTGCAGGCTCCGGTGATTTTAGAATAGGCGGTGATGGCGGTGATATTTTTTGGCAGGGAGGTGGTGGACGATCTTTACAAATGGGGTCTTATTGGGCAACTGTTTTGGGTGGCGACAGACAAACAGGCGTCTTCCCTTCGTTTTTAAGTGGAGTGAGTGGAACAAGTGTAATAGTTGCAGCACAACGGGATGCGAGTGTTCCGTTAGGTGTGCAGGCTAATTCGGCAACGCAATCAGCTAATCTTACAGAATGGCGTACCTCCTCCGGTACTGTTCTGGACATGATAGATAAGAATGGAAATGTTACTATTGGTGGTTCAGCTTTAAATGGTATTAATCCGGAAAAGTTATTGGTTGATGCAGGTATCACTTCTTCTGTAAATGCCATCGTTGCTAAAGGTTCTGTCAACAATTATTTGCAATTCAATATTCAAAATAGTTCATCAGGCACCAGTGCATCTTCAGATGTGGTGGCAACTGCCAATAATGGTAATGAAACCACCAACTATGTTAATATGGGCATCAATGGCAGCGGCAATACAAGTAACATAATGGGAAGTGCTGATGATGGATATTTATACACCATGGGTAATAACTTTTTTATTGGTACTGGTGTTGCTTCAAAGTCTTTAATATTTATGACGGGGGGTACTACACAGTCAACCAATGAAAGGATGCGTATTGATGGCAGTGGTAATGTTGGCATTGGAACCACCAATCCTACCTCCACCTTATCCGTTACAGGATCGCAAAGCGTGAGCTTTAGAAGTGGCACTGGTGCATATACCGTTTTAACTACTGATTTTGTAGTAATCAATACGGGAGGTACTACTCCTACCTGGACATTACCGCTTGCAAGCAGTTGTTCCGGCAGAGTTTACAGGCTGATTAATCAGGGAACTACCAGCGTAACCTTATCACAAGCTGTTACCACAGCCAGTGGAACTACCAGTACTACTCTTTTAAGTACGGCAGGTAGCAATAATTATGAAATAATTTCTGACGGATCTGTGTGGAGAAGCATGAATTAGCAGCAGGGTATAGTAAAGCGGCAGCTTATTACGCTGGTATTTCATCAATGCGGTTACATAATTAGCATGCACTTACTTAACATGATCAGATTCATAAAAACAGTTTCTTTTTTGTGGAACCACCTGCAGGCAGAATGCTGTTTATGCTGCCATGGGACAGATAAACGCTGTTACTATTATAATACCTTTCAGACTAAAAATGAAAAGGAAAAAATAATTATCAAAAGCAAACACGAAAAAATTCTTCTCTAAAAATATCTTTAAAGCAGTTGGGCTTACATTGATTCGCTCTGATAGTCTTATGTATTTGCTTTTAACTTAACCAATAAAAACTATTAATTTCGCGACATAGGTTTGAATTTGAAATGATCTTGTTGAATACTGGTTTGTATGTAAGTTTTGGAATGTACATCGACTAAAAAAAGCAATTCTTGTAAACAATAAGTTATGTGGTACCGGCGAACCTGTCCGGACCACTTCAATAGGATTAATGGTTTTTAATCCTGTTATTTTTTTACTACCTGTTAACTGTTCCGGAATGGTTTTGAATTTTTCTCAATTAATAAAGGGAGAGGTTAAGCCGGGATCAAATAAATTTATAACTATGCAATTTTCTGCCATTTTACACCGTGTTGGATTAGCAGCCTGTATACTGCTGGTAGTATCCTGTTTTTTGCCATGGGCATATTATGCAGACCCTCACATTACAACAGAAGCACAAAGAACATTTACCGGATTTTTTACTTTTCAGAATCAATATGGCAAGCCTGGAAAACTGCTTTCCGTTATTGCCATTATTGTATTTGCATTTATGTTGTTGCCAAAGATATGGGCAAAACGTGCCAATCTATTTATAACCGCACTGGGCGTTGGTTATGCCATTAAGACTTATGTGTTGTATGCCGGTTGTTACAATGCTTACTGCCCCGAAAAAAAGGCGGGCATTTACATCATGTTGTTATCGGCAATCCTGCAATTGATAGCGGCAATTTTCCCTGATTTAAAACTGGAAAAGAAAAACAACATTTAGCCTTTTTTTACTTCTTTTGACCAGGCATCTTTTAAAGTAACTGTTCTGTTAAATACTAATTTTTCAGGAGTTGATTCTTTATCCAAACAGAAATAACCCTTTCTTAAAAACTGGTAACGGGTAGCGGTTGTGGCGGTTTGCAACGAAGTTTCTACCCAGGCATTGAGGAGTATTTTTAATGAACCGGGGTTGATGTATTCTTTAAAATCTCCCTCTTCGGTTGAAGGATTTTCTACTTTAAATAATCGTTCATACAGTCTTATTTCGGCAGACAACGCATGGGTAGCGCTAACCCAATGGATAGTGCCTTTTACGCTGATACCGCTGGTATCATTACCACTTTTAGTTTCGGGTAAATAAGAGCAATAAATTTCATTTACTATTCCATTCCCATCTTTTGTAAAGCCATCGCATTGTACAATGTAAGCGCTTTTTAAACGAACCCTTGCACCGGGTGCCAGCCTGAACCATTTTTTAGCAGCTTCTTCCATGAAGTCTTCCCTTTCAACCCACAACGTTTTAC
>JAYUBR010001244.1:0-3143 GCA_043740775.1 Ferruginibacter sp.
CAACTGCGGCAGAAAATTTTGAAACAGCCTGTAGAAAAGCCGGCCTGGCATATTCCATACACCACGATCACAATACCGCCATACAGGAACTACTGCATGAAAGTATTTATGCCGACCTGGTAGTGATAGATGCCAAAGAAACACTGACCCATTACCCGGAAAAATTACCTACCCGTTTTATCCGTGATTTTTTATGCGATACACAATGCCCGGTACTACTTGTTCAGCAAAATTATCAGCCCATAAAAAAAATAATCCTGTTGTTTGATGGAGAGCCATCTTCTGTACATGCCATAAAAATGTTCAGCTATTTATTGCCACATTTAAAGCAACTGGAAACAGAAGTAATTTCTGTAAAACCAATTGATACCTCCCTGCATGTACCAGATAATAAATTGATGAAGGAGTTTATGAAACGGCATTATCCCAATGCAAATTATACCATTGTTAAAGGCTGGCCCGAAGATGAAATTGTAAAACGTTTAAAACAGGAAACAGAAGGTTCACTGGTAGTGTTGGGTGCTTACAAAAGAGGCAGCATTAGCCGCTGGTTAAGAGAAAGCATGGCCGATACGCTGATGAAAGAAGTAAAACTACCGCTGTTTATAGCACATAATAAATAAGGAATTGCTAAATGCTTTTGGTATAATATTGATTACACTAATTACTGCCAGTTAGAAATTAATACATGCGGCGATTCATTTTCTGTAAACAGTTGCACCTTGTTATGGACATCTTAAAATAACCGGCATTAATAAAAATTATTTACTGCAGTCCAACCTGGTTCTATAAATAATAACCAGTACCACTATTCAAAAAAACTCAGCTAAATTTGAGAAGTTTAAATAAATATTATTCATTCACAGTCGCCGCTGTTTACTAACCTACCAATGGATTCACTTACGCACATTGCCCTGGGAGCCTGTATGGGCGAGGCTTTTGCCGGTAAAACCCTGGGCAAAAAAGCCATGCTGTGGGGCGCACTGGCTCAAAGCATACCGGATATTGATTTTATTGCTGCTTTTTGGCTGAATACTACCAGTAGTTTACTGGCACACCGTGGCTTTACACATTCGCTGTTATTTTGCGCCCTTATTACACCCTTGTTTGCTTTGATGGCAGAACGGCTTCACCGCCCCCATGACATCCGTTTAAAACAGTGGCTGCTGTTTTTTGGCGGCGTAATTTTTATACATATTTTTATTGATGCGTTTAATAATTATGGTGTTGGCTGGTTTGAACCATTTAGTCACCGGCGCATTAGTTTCAATGCCATTTATGTAGCCGATCCGTTTTTTTCCATCTGGCCGGCCCTTGCCTGTGCAGCACTGATAGTATTAAAAAGAAACAATCAACAGCGAAAAAAATGTTGGCGGGCGGGGCTGGGGCTAAGTGCGGTTTATTTACTGTATTGTTTATTCAACAAAGCGGTTATCAACAGGGAAGTAAAAAATATTTTACAACAACAACATATCACCTATACAAATTACTTTACCACACCGGCGCCTTTACAAAACTGGTTATGGTTTGTAGCCGCGGGCGATGCCAACGGTTACCATGTTGGCTACCGGTCTGTATTTGACGGTAAAAAAGAAATTGCTTTTCAATATTTCCCCCGCAACGATTCTTTATTACAGCCTTTTAAAAATCACACAGACCTGCAGCAACTCATCCGTTTTTCGCAGCAGTTTTATACGGTTGAAAAATGGAACGATACACTTGTGTTTAATGACCTTCGCTTTGGACAGGTAATTGGCTGGCAAAACTCCAAAGAGCATTTTGCATTCCACTATTTTCTTAAGTACCCCACACAAAACAAACTGGTAGTTCAACGCGGCAGGTTTGAGGGATGGAACTGGCAAACAGCAAAATCTTTATTTGAAAGAATAAAGGGAAACTAAACTGCTAACTTTTCAATAAAAGATCATCTCTGTATTTTAAATTATTAATTATTAATTTTTAATTATTAATTCAAAAAAATCAACCCTGCAACTGATAATTATCATTGTTTACAACAAACAATAAGATTACTTTTATCGTGCCTGTAAAAAATTATAATCAAAGCTTACCGATGCCTCCATATAAAGCATTATCTGTATCAGGTTTAAGCTATGCAATAATCATTTCAAAAGGCATAACTCAATATCATGGAATCAGGAAAAACATTCATCAGTTGGAGAAAAAAATTAGAAAAAGAAATGGAGCCAAAATTGGCTGATGTACATCATAAATGGGCCAGCCGTATTGGCCATGGTAAAATGCTGATACCATCTCCCCTGCTGGCAGATGAAGTAGTAAAGAAGATCCCGGAAGGTGAACTGGTTACTGTAAATAATATCCGCAACTATCTTGCAGATAAGTACAGGGCAGATATGACCTGCCCGTTAACTACCGGCATTTTTTTAAACATCGCAGCCCATACCACCGAATAAGACAGGATGAAAGGAGAAACAGATATTACTTCTTACCGGAGGGTATTAAAAGAAGGCGGTTACCTGAATCCAAAATTTCCGGGAGGAACTATTCAGCAGTTGATACATTTAAAAGAGGAAGGTTTTGAAATTGTAAAAGGAAAAGCAAAAGACCAGTTTTTTGTAAAGGACTATGCTAAAAAATTAGCTATATTGCTGTAAACAAGCAATCAACAGTTTGTGATATTTTAAAATCAATTTTATATGATTGGCAAATTAACTGAAGAGCAAATTGAACAGATTTTAAAAGAAAATGTATTCGGCCATTTGGGTTGCAATGATGGATACAATACCTATGTATATCCTGTTAATTATGTGTATGACGGAAATTTTATTCTCTGTCATTCAACCCCAGGATCAAAAATTGAAATCATGCGGCAAAACAAAAGAGTTTGTTTACAGGTAGAGGAAATCATAAATTTAGCACAGTGGAAAAGCGTACTGGTGCAGGGTACTTTTCAGGAACTGGTGGAAGAACGGGAACGCTATACTGTAATGAAAGCCTTTGTTGACAAGGATCTTCATCAAAAAATTAGCGCTACCCCATCCTCCCATACTACAGGCAACAGCATGCATCAATATTTGTATGGAAACACAAGGCCGGTATTTTACCGCATTGTAATTGATGAAAAAAACGGGCGGTTTGAAGATAAATAATACTCACTGTTTAAA
>JAYUBR010001245.1:0-3138 GCA_043740775.1 Ferruginibacter sp.
TGTCGGCTCACAAAAACCATGACAAAAAAAATGCCTGCACCACCGCATAAGGCTTGTGTGTGCAGGCTTCTGTGTGTTGGCTCAAGCCTTAGCCGTGCCTTTGGGTCGGGCTGGGGAGTTCGTTCAGCAAGGAAGCAGCACAAAAATTTGTACTGCTGTTGTTTGTTCTCAGGGATTTAATCTTTTTACAACGGATGATATTTTGTTACATCATCTTGCAACTCGTCAATATTATTTGCTTTGTATTCTTCGGTGCTGCTTACATATTTATGCCCTGCCAAGTATTGAACCTTTCGTAAATCATATTGCTTTAACCATGCTGTAATTACACTTGCTCTTAACTGGTCAAAGTTTTTTACCCTGCTGTTGATAGTTCGTAAATGAGTTAGCATAAGATGGGTAATGTTATGGAAGTTGTCTTTTGTTTTCCATTGCAAAAAAAGTTGACTGGTTGTTCCTTTCACTGTTAAAAATTCCTTTCTTGTTTCATGTATATAATCCATCAACTCATACACCTGGTGGCTTTCTAATTTCATTGTCCTGGCTGCTGTTCTTCTTTTGGCATGTATCGTTATTTTTCCTTCCCGTAATTGTAAATCCTGTAATTCCAATGCAGATATTTCTTCCACTCTCAAGCCTTGGTAAATCAATAAACTCAATATCACTTTGTTTCTTTTTCTGCTCAATATATTTTTGCTTTGCGGTGGCATGTGCTTGTCTTGTATCACAATGCCTGTAGGATAAAGGTTATAGAGTGTTTGCAGTTCTTCCACATTTAAAATATCATAGTACACTTTTCTTTTTATGCCCTGTACTTTAATATGTGCAACTGGATTAACCGTTACTAATTTTTCACTCAATAAAAAGTTATAAAACTTTCCAACATGGTTTAAGTAATTGGCTATTGTCTTTTGGCTGGCTCCATGCTTGCTGCTCCAACTTATAAACATCATTGCATCTTGGTAACTGATTTCTTCTAACTCAAAAATATTTTCCCTTGCTGCCCAACTTCTAAAATATTCTACTATCCTGATGTTTGTAATTACTGTTTTTGGGCTGTACTTTTTTAATAACATCCACTCTGTAAATTTTTCATAATTGTATTGTGTTTGCATAATCTTGTTCGTTTTCTGTTTCTAAAAAGTGAGTATAAATTTGTGTGCTTTCTAAACTACTATGTCCTAAAAATTCTTTTATCCTTTCTAACTTCATTCCGTTTTGTAAAAGATGTGTTGCAATGCTGTGGCGTAAAGTATGCAGGTGTATATCCTTTTGTATTAATGCTGCATTGTTGGTTAGCTGTATCAGTTGTTGCAATCTTCGTAACATCATTGTACCGCCCAATCGTTTGCCATAATGTGTTACAAAAAATGCTTCGTTCTTATCATTGCAGAAGTATGGCCGGGCATCGTATAAATAATTTTGTAAGTGTTCTATGCTTTGCTTTGTAATCGGTACCATTCTTTCTTTGTAGCCTTTTCCTTTTCTTACATGCACCACAGATTTTTCAAAATGTATATCGTTTATATCAAGATGCACCACTTCATTTCTTCGTAAACCACAACCATAAAAAATACACAACATGGCTCTATCCCTTAACTGCATTGCTTCGTAATAAACTATTCCCCTGTCATTTTTTTGTTGCTCATAATTTTCATAAGTAATTTTAAACAACAGTTTGATTTCTTCCTGTGTGAGTATGTCGGTTACTTCACTATTATTTTCTTCGGTTTGTATGTCAAGCTTTGGCAATAATAATCTTCCATTCTGCCGCAGGTAATCACTAAACTTTTCAAACGCTTGTAAATGTTTGTTTAAATAACTGTTACTTAATCCGCCGCCCTTTCTTGTATTGGTTCGTAATTTTAATTTGTAATAATGTTCTTTGATTAAGTCGTTATTGATTTGCCACAACCCTGCATAGCCTTTGCTTTCAGCATAAAATAAAAATTCCTGTATGTAGTTCGGCAACTGGTAAACGGTCTGTTCGCTGTAACCAATTGTTTGCAGCCATTCTTTAAAGGAGGCAATAATGTAGCGGTACGCTTCACTTTGCAGCGTTAATTGTTTCATCGTAAATAAATTTTGTGGCGGTATATGTTTCTATGCAGTCGTGGGCTGTTGTTCTAACTCCTTGATTTTCCTAACTCTTTTCGGCTCATTTTGCTTGTGGGCTGATAATGGACTGTTGGGCTGTTCTTTTATTTTTTGTAATGCCTCATCCAATGCAGTGTTGATACGCTTTTGCAGTTCTTCATATTCCTGCTTGCTGATGATTTCATAGTGATAGGCTTTTGTATTCCTGCTCTCTATCTTTTTTATTAATCCTGCATCCATTAGAGCCACATGGTAACGCTTTACACTGCTGATGGGTATTCGTAGTTGGTTTCTTATTGATGTGCTGGTAAAGCTGCTCTGATTGCTTTTTAAAAGATGCTGTTTTAATTCTTCAAAATAATTCCTTGTTGCTCCATTTAGTTCATCGGATTTTCTTAATAAAATTTCTTTTAGTAATTGGTTGGCTTCCTGTATATCTTCAATCGTTGTTTCAATAAATATTTCTCCTGTGCTTTCATCTACCTGCTGCTCCCTTTCGTATTGCTTAAAAAATGTTATCACTTCTATAAAAGCTAAGTAGTGTGCATTGGTTCTCCTTTTCTTAAAAACTTCATTGGGTATTTTTAAAAGTTCCGCAAATGGATTTATTACGGTGATGGGTTGCAATACGCTTTGAACATTCTGTAACAGTTGCTTGGCTTGGTTTTCATCAGAAGTATTTATTTTTCCTGCACTTATTTTTCTTTGATAGTCCATTATCCTTTCGTCCTGTTCGTTGCTTTCATCCAAATAAATTAAAAAGCATCGGTTGGCATTATCTTCATAAATACTTTCTTTGGTGGTGCAACCTGCAATGCAAACTGGGCCGTACACTTTCAGGTGTATTGTTTTGGTCATACCATTTTTATCTTTGATGGTAATGGTTTTGCTTATCCTTTGTTTGCTTTGTAATTCTCGTAATGGATAAAGTGCTTTCCATATTCCGTCAAGGTCTTCAATCAAAATAAGTTTATGCCCCAATGCTGCTTTATCAAAATAATAAAATGCGTTTTCTGTTAGTGCAGTAATTTCAATCTTATC
>JAYUBR010001246.1:0-10167 GCA_043740775.1 Ferruginibacter sp.
CATTTCAATTGTATTGGCCCCGTACTGCGCCCTGCTTGCTTTTACGGCTGCTTCAGTTAGTCCAGTTCCGTTTACTGAAATGTCCATACTAAATAATTTTTTATTTATACTGATGATTACACTATGCCCCCAATAATTTACCAGGTAAGGCAGTTGACATTACAGCGAAAATCAATTGCAGCAAATAAAATAGTTATGCTACTTTATTATTTTAATTGATAAAGTAAGGAAAAAAGAATTGCAGAAAATATGATCCGGGTAAGGCCTGGTTATGATATCTTTCAATAAAAACTGTCAAATGGAGAAGGTATTGGCAGAAAGAGTATCAATTGCAATGCTGGTTTCTGACTCTACAAAATACATATCTACTTCACCCACATTTTTAGCATATATTTTTCCGCGGTAGCTGCATGAAAATTCATTTTTCACCAATTCGTATACAGTGGCGGATATATTTACCTGTTCAGGTTCTCCATTGCTTTCGAGCCTGCTGGCAATGTTAACGGTGCTTCCCCAAATGTCGTATGCATATTTTTTCCTGCCCACAACACCTGCCACCACGGGTCCAACGTGAACGCCTATGCGCAGATCCCAGGGCTCCAGTCCTTCTGAAATTTTTCTTTTGTTATTAAGCACAATGTATTCCTGAATTTCAAGACTGGCTTTTACAATATTGTAGGCATGTTTTTTATCCGGTGTTGGTATACCACCTGCGCACATGTAGGAGTCGCCGATTGTTTTAATTTTTTCGAGTCCATATTTTCCAATAATGTTATCGAACGCTATAAAACAGGTGTTCAATTCTTCTACCAGTTGTTGTGGCGACATCTTATCGGCATGAAGGGTAAAGCTTTTAAAATCGGTAAACATTACCGAAACAGACTCATAATTCCGGGGGGTTGCCTGACCGTTTAACTGCAATTCTTTTGCAACTTCTGCCGGAAGAATGTTCAATAACAATTGTTCAATCTCATCTTTTTGCCGGTCAAGAATTTTATTTGTTTTTACTTTTTCACGATAGTTTCTAAAAATCAGCAGCGTTATCAAAAACACCAATCCCAATCCTGCTGCAAAAGCGTTTTTAGCTAATTTTTGTCTTTTTAAATCTGCTTCCTGCAGGGCTTTGTCTTTTGTAAGCAAACTGATCTGGCCTTCCTTCTTTTGCAGGTCGAATTCAAATTGAATTTTATTTGATTTTTTGTCACTTTCAATATTGTATAGGGTATCTTTTATATCGGCATAAAGCGTACTGTATTTATACGCATTTTTAAAATCTGAATTTTTAGAGTAGGCTACGGACATCTCCTGGTAAATATCTTTCAAATCACGCGGGGCTTTTAACTCTTCCGCCAACCCGCTTGCCTTGTTGAAATAAAGCAATGCTTTGGTATAGTCCTTCTCCGCTATATACACATTTGCAATACCCTGAAAAGACAGGTACATGTGATGTTTACTATCAGACTTTTCAGCAATCTCAAGAGCTTTTGTATGATAGTTTAGCGCCTGGTTAAAATCGCCATCTGCTAAAAAAATTTTGCCAATACCATTGTATGCATAAGAACTGTTGGATAAACCACCGTAAGCCTTTATCGATTGTTCGTAATAGGCCTTGGATTTTATAAAATCGTTTTTATAAAAAAAAATTTCACCGATATTGCCCGAAGTAACACCGATGCCGTCCTTATCTTCCACTTGTTCCGCTAAAGGCAAAGCCTTTAATAAATAATCAAGCGCTTTATCCCATGTGGCCTTCTTCTCATAATAAATACTTGCCACAGTATTCAGGGCTGCAAGTATCCTGGAATTATTAGCAGACTTTTCTGCTATTGTTAAAGCCCGAAGAGAATACTCCAACGCTTTTTCATTGTCACCCAAATCATCGTAAGCTGCCGCTATGTTATTTAAGATGTTCGAAATTCCCACATCATCTTTCAGACTTTCAAAAATTTGCAACGACTCATTCCAGAAAACAATCGCCTCAGGAAGTTTGCCAAGAAAATAGTTTCCCACACCAATATTTTTAAGGGCATTGGCTTTACCTTTTACAAAATCTATTTTTTCTGAAAGGTCCTTTGCCTCTGTAGCTAAACTTATAGCCTTTGCGGGATCATCAGAAAACCGCTCTTTGCTTTGTTGCAGCAAGGCATTTATAGATGCTGTGTCTGCGTTACTTTTTGAAGACGGATTCCCCTGGGTTTGTGCATGCACAATAAAAGCATACCCAAATAATAAAAATATTATTCCCAGTGTTTTACAATTCATAATCAAATATCGGTATTTCAATTCATCACAATGAATTTACAGTTTAGTTAAAAAGAATTACCTGGCAATGATGACCTTTTTTATCGTTATTTTATCACTACCGGATAGCTGAATCAAATACATACCTCTAACCAGTTTGCTAACATCAATATTTTTCACGTAGTTTTTACCTGCGTCCAAAATACCGTTATTAATTTCCATCACCTTCCTTTCATCTATAGTAAACAAGCTTATTTTTGAAGTACCCGTACTACCCGGAACAAAGGAAAGCGTTATATGATTGGAGGCCGGATTTGGATAAATTTCCATTTTCTGTTTGTTCGTCAAGGCATCTGGTATGGCTTGCCCAACTGCCCCCAGTAATGATGTACTTGTTATTGCCCTGTTTACAACAGATAAACTGGATGGTATACAGGCTGTAAAAGCATTTTGATTACTTGAGCTACCCGTGTAATTACTTCCTCCATTTCCAGTACCACCTCCAACAATAGATGCAATTACTGTGGTAGGCGTACCTGCACGATAAGTTCCGTTAATAGATGTTACTGCACCCGGAGCAGCAATAGCACTATATGCAAATTGAGGTTGATAAGCTGCCATCGCATAAGACCATTTATCACTAAAGGATTTGTTAGAGTAGAACATTCCTTTTAGAACAGAATTAGCTTTACTATTTTTTGCTGCAAATCCAGTGCTTGAGTTAATGATGGCTCCGGTAACAAAAATATCAGAGGTGCTGGCATAAGCTACCGGAACTTTGGTAATCCAGGTATTGGTGGCTGCATCATAGTTTGTTATGGGTGATGAAACGCTGTTATCAGCAACAATTTTACCATTAGGGATTGCCAGGTCGGTTACATTGGGATTGGAAGTGATACTGTTGAAAGTAATACCACCAGCCCTGAATATTAAGTAATCCCCATTTGTTACCAGTTGACCACTAATCTTTACCGTTATGTTCAACCATAAACTTGTAGGAGTACCGGGATTAGATGTACTGACAAAATTTGTTGAGTCATGTGTAATTAAGCATTGGTTAGATGTAATGGTTAACGCACCATTTACAAAACTATAAGCATAATTTGAAGAAGAAGCCAGCGTTCCAAGAGCAGCGGTAATTTGATAAGTCGGAGGACTAACAGGAGTGTATTGTGTAGCTGCTGTAGTCGCTGATGGTATCCCGGCATTGTTCACACCTTTTATGCCACTGCTTAGGGAATCTTCATTATTAACAAACCCGCTATAACTCACCGTCAATACAGGATTGTTTTCGCCATATTTCCTTGTTTTATCATCAGCCCTTACTATTAATGATGCTTTAGTAATATCCACCTCGCCAAGGCCATAGGTAATATCAAAATTAGGGTTAGCCAAAACGCCGGGCACTAAGTATTGCTTACCAACACCTAAGCCGGTAATCATATTAATACCAAACATTGAACCAGGAGAAAACGCTCCTGAGCCATCGCCCGCATCTGCGCTATCCAGAATTACCGCTGTATTGTTATTAGGCGCATCAGTGCCTAACTGGCTGCCACTTACAACCTTAAGCAAAGAACCACTAACCACCTTCAATAAAGAGCCGCTGACAACCTTTAGTAAGGAACCGCTGACAACCTTAAGCAAGGATCCACTTGTAACCTGTGCAAGGCCATTTGGTAACATTACAAGGGTACTGTCTAATACAGGACTACCATCCTGATACACTACTGTATTTGTACCGCTAACAACCTTTAATAAAGAACCACTGACAACTTTGAGCAGCGTGCCGTTGGTGAATTGTACATACGATACGCCCGATACTACTTTGAGCAGCGTGCCGTTTACCAGTTTCAATAACCCGTTTACAACTTTAACCAGGGTGCCGCCGCTGGTTATCTGCACCCATGAACCATCATTCACATATTGCACCAAACCGTCTGTAGCTGGTATCGTTACCCCATCTACCACCTGCATCAATAACCCATTGAGTATTGGAGCAACAAGCCCGTTTGATGTACTTACCATTTGTTCAAGAGATCCGCTCACAACTTTAAGCAAAGAGCCATTTACATTAACAGTTCCGATATTGAAGTCCTCACTTTCCATTGCAGCAGCGCTTAAAAAAGCTTTGGATGAAATACCTGAATAAGCGTTGATGAATTTAGATGTTGTAGGGCCTATTCTATAATTATAAATAGATTCTGAAGCTACATCAACCAGGTATTGAATGTTTAAATTGTCTTGCAACAAGGAACTTCCAGCCGGTATAGGTATTAGCGTATTATTTGACAAAGAAAATTTGCGGGAGTTTTTTACCGCATTAAAGCTTGCAATCACATTCATGTTGGTAAGGTCCAAATTGGAGAGTACTGTACCGTTTGCCTGCTGCTTATTAAAATCTTTTATCACCGCCAATGCATTTGTTGGCATCAATGCCTGGTGGTAGGTTTTAATAGCATTCTTTAATGAGTCGGGGTTATAAATATTGGTTGTAGTAAAGTTATACGTATAGGTAATATTGCCGATGCTATTGCCATAAGTAACTATTTTATTATCCGGGGTTACTAATAAAGGCATTTTGGCTATCGTTACAGCGCCATTGAAATACTGGTAACTATATTTTTTTTGCAATGCCGCATGCGGAGCATAGGCTGGGCTAAAAGTTCTGGATGGCGTAATAATGTATGTACCCACATCACTATTAGATGTTGCAGCTGTTGTCAGGATCAGGCTATCAAGTCCGATATCCTGCAAACTTAATAGGGGGATTGTGTTTTGCAACAATACACCGTTTACTTTAATAACAGCAGAAGGTGCAACAAGCGTTTCGCCATATTTTTTAACTATATTATTTGCAGTAACAGTAATGGCGGCACTGAAAAAATACTTACTATTAGAGAAGCCTCCGTCGGTACCGTTGGTTCCAGCTTTAGGAGGCGTATAGGCCATTATTTCAGGATTGCCGGCACATGAGCTTACAGTGACCGATACTGCAGTTGAACTAATAAAAGTTGGTACAATACGGGTAGTATCACCAGGTACGTTAACCAACAGAACAACAGTATTATAGTTGAAATTTTCACCGGTAATGGTTACATTAAACGAAGTGCCACTGCATGGTACAACTAAAGATGGAACTACCACATTAATCAATGTAGCTACCGGGGCAGCAAAAGTCCGCATCGCCGAATCAGCATTTACCAATCCAAAGCCAGATATAAAATCAAAGTTTGTACCTGGCTGATTATTGCTCGTCTCCATGTCTACGGCTGTGGTTTGCAGCAAAGAGCGTATGTAATCCGGTGAAGTTGTTAGGGTGTTAAGAATAAATTTCTTCCTTCCTTCCATTATTAAGGCTGCTGCTGCCGCGGCATGTGGCGCAGCTGCAGACGTACCGAAGAAATTAGAATAGCCATCCAGTGCACTGTTTGGATAATCCTGACCCATTTTCACCGTAGTGTTGCCTCCATCGGGTCCTACCAAATCAGGTTTATTTCTTACTGCTCCTTCAGTTTTTGTTCCACCATACGAAGAAAAAGATTCAATGAGTGGTGTTGTAAGATAGGGTGGTGCTTTGTCGTATCGGGAAGCACCCACAGCAATTGCACCGGCGGCATTTGCCTGGCCCACTACAGTAGAATTGCCAACATTGTATTCCCCAATTTGCACATCGCCCCGATAAATAATGTACTTAATACGGGCGGGGTTACCAACCGTAGTAGCAGGTGAATTATTTACAATAACGAAATCGGCCACGGTATTGGTAGTAATGGTGAAGGGCAATATTTCCAATGGATCACCATTTGTATTGTCCCTGTTAAATCCTTTTAAAGCAGTTGTTCCATCTGTATTAGTAGTCCTCCAATACATGTCGAGATCATATTTTGTACCCAGATTCAGGCCGGTAGAATAGATATCATCTACCCACTGTAATACAATGGTATAATCGCCCGGTGGCATTGTTATATGCTGAAAAATATCCCCGGTTCCGGAAAAATCATGCGCCATTTTACCAGGAAACCCAGCGGATGCAGCATCAAAAGGGGTAAAGTCTTTTTCGTAAGATTTGTTTGAGAAATTACCGGCTGCAGAAAAATACGTCACTCCCAGGGCTTTCACCTCATCTACCGCTTTAGCCACTACACCATCTTTAAGATATGGCTCAGTAATATACGTTACGTCATCAACAATAATGTTACAGCCTGCAGCCTGTAAAGCTTTGATACCTGTGGCAAAATCTCCTGCAGTCAAAAATCCTGTACGGAAGTAAAGGTCTGCTCCAGGCGCCACATCATGTACAATTTGTAACATCGCTCTTCCCTCATCTGTACTTTTACCAGGGTAGTCCTGTAGCACATTCACTGCCGGAAGGTCTCCATTTGAAATATCAACAGCCGCGGTATTTGTGGTAAACGTTTGAGGGGCTCCGGGAACCGGGTTCAACGGTAAAGTTGCTGTAGTGCCACTGCTAATGGTTGAATAGCTGTTTGAAATAACCCCCACTTTAACACCTGTGCCACTTATTTTGTATCCACTGCGTACCAGGTTAGAGCGCATGGTTGTATCGCCGGCAGAATTTACGAGCCCGCTATTACTAAAAGGTGCATAAAATGGTCTGCAAAAATTAATATACAAATTCAAAGCGTTAAGCTTTAAAAGGTTGGCAATCGGGTAGTCTCCGGTAATAATTAATTTGCTGCCATCCGCACCATTTACACCATTGGTCACGGTATTGATAAGCCCGTAATCTGTCCCCTGAAGGAGGTTCAACACATAATCATAATTACTCACCTGCACAATGATGTCTATTCTAACCATTCCATTTGCGATATTAAAGAATGGAGAAGGATTACCGTTAGGATTATTCCAATATATGGAGGTTAATTCAGAACCGATTAGTTTGCTTACTTTGTTTGAAACCACCACATTCGCCGCAGAGGAACAACCTGCCGCAGTAACAGTGAGCGTATAAATTCCCGGCGCTCCGGCGTTGATATTAGCCTGGTCTGCAGGGGTCTTAATTTCTCCGCCAACCGGGGCTATCCATTTAAAAGTAGCTCCGATAGTTAATGAAGAACCGTTCAATGTTGTATTTCCATCAAAGTTAAAAGGTTTGTCCGGTCCGGCAGAAACATCCGGAAGTGGATTAACCGTTACACTTACTGTGTTATTGGTGTTGGCAATACATCCATTGGCATCAGTTACCTGCAAGCCATATGGTCCTGATGCTGCGGTTGTAACGTTGCTGATGACCGGATTTTGGATAGTGCTGCTGAACTGATTGGGCCCGGTCCAACGGTACGAATAAGAACCCGTTCCTCCGGTTACAGATGAATTTAAATTTAAAGTAGTTCCGAAGCATATCGGCGAATTTGAACCGATACTGCTAATGACAAGCGCAGCGGGCTGGGTAATTGTTACAGGTACGTTTACAGTACATCCATTATTATCTTTAACGGTAACTGTATAACTATTTGCGGCGAGTGTATTGAAAGTTCCCGTAGCGTTTGCCAAACCACCATTTAAACTGTAGGTATAAGGGGATATACCTCCACTTCCTGCAACTGTTACACTGCCAGTTGATGATCCGTAACAGGTAACATTGGTTTGAGCTGTAATGGCTGCACTCAATACATTTGCAGGTTCTGTTACAATTGTTGGTAAAGCTGTAGCTGTACAACCAGCAGCATCAGTAATGGTAACGTTATAGGTGCCGGCTTTAAGTCCGGTGATGCTATTAACATTACTAACGCTGGATAAAATAGTTGAAGTATAACCATTCGGGCCTGACCAGACAAATTTATAAGGACCAACACCTCCTGATACGGTAAGATTAATCGTACCCGTTGCGCCGCCATTACAAAGTACATTTGTTGAAGTAGTAGAGGAAGTCAGGTTACATAAAACATAAGGGGCATAAGTAATAGCCACCCCATCCCCTATATTTACCTGGGTTCCGCTCCATAACGCTCCTTTTACTGACATGGCCGGGCCATTGGGAGCGCCTACCTTAATAGCTGCATAAGGTGCCCATACAGAACCAAACCAACCTGATACATTACCAGTACCGTTTGAGCCATTTGACATAATGAAGGATGCGGTTTTATCTGCGGTATTTGTTGAACCGGTTCCATGCACCTCTGTGTAGATTCGGGTAGCATCCCCCCCGTTTATTATGCTAACGGCTGTTTTATTCAAATTCACATCGCCAACAACGTAGACAATGATATTGCCTGTTGCAGTATTTTTAAAATCATAAATGATACTGGAATTGGGGCCGGAAGTTGAGATCGATTGAAAAATATAGGTACCTGGCCCGCTTAATGTAACGGTACCATTATTACCCATTGAAAGACTGCCATAAGAACCGGGATTAATTGTACCCCCGGTAACATTTGTTGAGCCTGCTGAATAACTTCTGACAGCAGGCATTTGAGGAAGAATTGGCAGTGTGGGTGTGCCAGTTCCTGCTATGATTACAGCGCCTAACTGATATGTTGTGCCAACAGGATTTGTAACTGTTCCTGTTACTGTTCCTCCCCCAATAACAATATTTCCATTTATGTTTATGTTACCAATAAAATTTTCACTTGTTCCTGCTGAAAAAATAGTTCCTGCTGCAAACGGAGTATTATAAATACCCGCTGCTATATTACCCGTTACCGCATTACTATTAGCCAGTACTATTGTACCGCCGCTATAAATATTTGTTTTAAGTGCACTTGTGCCGGCAGTCATATTTCCGACTGACTTAACAAGTTTATAACTACCAACAGAGCCGCCCTGGATATTGGTTGAAAACCCAAACTGCACGCCATAACCAGGCGCAGCCGGAGCTGTTTGACCTGGTAAAGTCGTACTGGTACCACCAAAAACAACGTACTGTGTCATACTGGTTTGAGCATGTAAAGAAGCTGAACCAAGCAAGAGGGCCAGTACAAGTACAAATAATATTCTCCTTAAATAGATAGAAGTAGAAAATTGTAGCATAAAATAAGTTGTAAAAGAGTTAGTCTAAAAGATTACTTTAAACAAGTTTAACATAGAACTTATTTCAACAATTTAAATGTTAATGGAGGCAGCACAAATTCTTGTGTCCGCATTTTGAATTGTAAAATAAAAGAAAGGATTTTTTTGTTAATTATAGGAATGGACATATTGCCGAATTCTGTGGAAGGAGAAAGTATTGAAAGTCAAATATAAAACATTTATCTGTGATGTTCGTTATTTATTTAATTTTTATTTTGAGGCGAACAAATCGTTGAATAAAATAACCTGTAACAAAAATCGTTAACCGCTTAAACTCCGTAAATAGAACATCTGTAATAGTTACTGCCAGGATAAATCAACTTTGCCGTTTAATTATTTTAGTTAAGTTTGTGATAAGTATGCCAGCAAAACTATATGAAACCATACGATCAGCCATTTTGAAGAAGTTGGGCGATAATCTATCTCAGGATCTCTGGTATCATGGGGTGCATCATACCATTGATGTGGAAAAGCAGGCAATAAGAATTGCACAAAGCCAAAAAATAACTGATCAGGAAGATCTCTTTCTTTTAAAAACAGGTTGCCTGTACCACGATACCGGATTTCTGTTTACTTACCGTGACCATGAAGTTGCAGGATGCGATCTTGCCAAAAAGGAATTGCCTGCCTTTGGTCTTACACAGAAACAAATTGATATAGTGTGCGGATTAATAATGGCCACTAAAATTCCTCAGACACCGCTTACTGCATTGGAAGAAATTATTTGTGATGCAGACCTGGATTACCTTGGAAGAGCAGATTTTTTTGACATTAGCCATACTTTGTTTGAAGAATTAAAAGCAAGAAATTTTGTTGTTACGGAATACGACTGGAATGTAATACAAATTAATTTTTTTAAACAGCATAGCTATTTTACTGCTACCGATAAAAAAC
>JAYUBR010001247.1:0-3137 GCA_043740775.1 Ferruginibacter sp.
TTGTCCCAAGAAGTGAACTGGCTGGGACTCGAACCCAGGACCCATACATTAAAAGTGTATTGCTCTACCAACTGAGCTACCAATTCTTCACCCTTTTTATTAATGGAATGCAAAAGTAAGGCAAAAACATATTGAGGCAAATTTTTTTTGAAAAAAATCGAATCTATTTCTTCTTTTAATTTGCGGGTTCCAATTTATGGATGATCATTTAATTGTTGCCTGCCTTGTAAATCCTTTGTCACCCTGTATTTGAAAAAAGAGTAAAAATATTTACCCACAATTTTTTTTACTAAATGGGTAAAAATATTTTTATCATCCTTACAACAGCCGCATCAAAATTTAAAAGCCCAACACATCTTTCATACTAAAGATGCCTTTCTTGTTCTGTAAAAATTCTGCCGCCAATACGGCACCGGTGGCAAAACCTTTGCGGTTATGGGCTGTATGAATGATTTCAATATCATCAACAGGAGAACTGTATTTTACAATGTGAGTACCCGGTGCAGGATCAATTCTTTCACTGATGATGGACAGGTTGCCCGGTGAAAGGCTTTGCTGGTTAATCCATTGTTTTTTGCGGCCGATATGCTCTAATATTTGTTCAGCCAATGTAATGGCCGTTCCGCTGGGAGCATCTTTTTTTTCTGTATGATGAATCTCCGTCATGCTTACTTCGTAATCCGCATGCTGGTTCATTAATAGCGCCAGACGCTTATTTACTTCAAAAAATATATTTACGCCAACGCTGTAATTACTGGCATACAGCAATGCGCCCTGTTGCTGTTCGCATATTGTTTTAACTTCTTCCCAGCGCTCCAGCCAGCCGGTACTGCCACTTATAACGGGTACGCCTGCACGCAGACAAGTAATGATATTTTCCACCGCACTGTGCGGACTGGTAAACTCAACAGCTACATCACATTGAATCAGCTTTTCTTTTGTAAACTGGTCCATGGTATTGATATCTATTTTCAATACAACAGTATGGCCTCTTTGTAAGGCTATCTCTTCAATGGCTTTGCCCATTTTGCCATAACCTATCAGGGCAATGTTTAATTTTTTTGTAGTGGTGTTGTTGGCTAAATGCATGCAGTAGTTATTTAAATAGCAAATATAATTATTTAGCTCCCCTGATTGTTTTTGAGTGTATGTCAAATACCAGGCTAAGGCCTGTGGTATTGGCCATTGGGCTAAAACCGGGTAATATTTTTAAACTGAGGTTATCATTTACATCAAATGCTTTTAACTGGGCGTCCACAGTTGCATCCACCACATTCAACCCCCAGAAAATAATAAAAAACAAAACAGAATAATCCACATTTTGGCGGAAAGAATTGCGGTAAATTTTTATTGAATTGGCATTGAGATTTTTGAATTGCGGATCAATTAAAAGATCATTTAATGAATCCTTATCAGTCTTATACAAATAAGCTACCCTTAATAATCTATACGTTTTTATGTTGTAAAAAAAAACATAAGCAGTAGTACCCAATGCGCCATACACCAGGGGTAATTTCCAATATTTTTTATTGTATATCTGTCCCCAGCCGGGTATCATGGCCGAGCGTAGGGTAGCGGTACGAGGGTTAAACACTTTGATTTCTTTACCCGTGCTGTCGTATATTTTTTCTTTTTTAGTAACACCGTCATTTTTAACAAGGCTACCTTTTTTAGCAATACTGTCTGTTTTCATTTGCGCATCAACGGCAATGTAACCAACACAAAAAAACAGTATAAAAAATATCGCCAATAATTTTTGCATCAACTTACTTTAATGTTCAATTTTTCGAGCAGGCCGTTTAATTCATCCAGCGAATAATATTCGAACGTTACAGCACCATACCCTTTTTTATTGTGTACCAGTTTAACCTTGGTGTTAAACTGAGATGCTAAATTATCTTCTATCTTTTTAAACGCCGGGGGCAGCGTTGCTTTTACCGAATTTTTAACAGCAGTACCGCCGGTGTACATATTCCGGACCAGGTCTTCTGTTTGCCTTACAGATAACTCTTTGTTTTTTATTTCAGCAAAAATGAAGAGTTGTTTATCTATCATATCCACATTGATCAATGCCCTTGCATGGCCCATGGAAATGACACCTGTGCGTACCGCGACCTGTATATCCGGCGGTAATTTCAGCAGGCGGATATAATTGGTCACCGTACTGCGCTCCTTGCCCATCCGCTCCGCTACCTGCTCCTGGGTGTAATCCAGTTCATCCATCAGGCGCTTGTAACTAAGCGCAATTTCTATGGCATTTAAATTTTCTCTTTGTAAGTTTTCCAGTAAAGCCAGCTCCAGTAAATCTCCATCATTTGCCTGGCGTACATACACCGGCACATCTTTTAATCCCGCAATTTTAGCTGCCCTGAAACGGCGTTCACCGGCTACCAGCCTGTATTTGCCAGATGGTAATTTACTTACGGTAAGTGGCTGAATAATGTCGTGCAGTTTTAAAGAGGCAGCCAGTTCACTCAGCGATGTTTCATCAAAATCCCTACGGGGTTGTTTTGGATTTATTTCTATCTGGTCTAAACCAATGCGGTTGACACCGGTAGATTTTTCTACAATCTCCGTTTTTAAATTACCGGCTGTGCTTTTAAGATCGGCGTCTATATTTTGCAATAAACTACGGATGCCTTTGCCAAGAGCGTCTTTTTTATTTGGTTGGGTCATAATAAATTTGAAAATATGGAAATGGGAAAATGTGAAAATGAAGTAATTGAAAATGCTGCCCTTTCTTCATCAGCACATTAGCAAATCAGCTAATTAGCTAATTATCCTGTCTTCCTGTTTTATTTTTGTAAGGTTATTTTTTTGCAATATTTCTTTTGCCAGGTTCAGGTAATTTACGCTGCCTTTGCTTTCTGCATCATATAAAATAACGGGTTTGCCAAAGCTGGGTGCTTCACTCAATTTGGTGTTGCGGTGTATGATGCTGGTAAAAACCATTTCATCAAAATGTCTTCTTACTTCGGATACTACCTGGTTGCACAAACGCAGGCGTCCATCGTACATGGTCATTAAAATACCTTCTATCTGTAAATCGGTGTTTAACCTGTTTTGAACTATTTTAATGGTGTTTAATAATTTGCCCAGCCCTTCCAATGCAAAAAATTCTGTTTGTACCGGTACTA
>JAYUBR010001248.1:0-3135 GCA_043740775.1 Ferruginibacter sp.
CAAAGATTTACCTGATAAAACAGAAACAATTTTGTGGTGTGAAATGAGTAAGGAACAACGCGGTGTTTACGATGATTACAAAAATTATTATCGAAAAATACTGCTGAAGAAAATAGCCGAAGAAGGAATGGCAAAAGCCGGAATGTATGTGCTGGAAGGACTGTTACGCCTGCGGCAAATATGCGATAGTCCGCAGTTGGTAAAAGACGAAGAAGTAACTACTAAAAAAAGTATTAAGATAGATGAACTGGTAAGGGAGCTGGAAGAAAATACAGGTAATCATAAATTATTGGTGTTTAGCCAGTTTACAGAAATGCTGTCTTTAATAAAAGATGAATTGAATAAAAAGAAAATTGTATTTAGCTATTTGGATGGTAGTACTCCTGCCGCAAAAAGGCAGGAAGCGGTAGATAAATTTCAGCAGGATGAAAGCATAAAAGTATTTTTAATAAGCCTTAAAGCCGGTGGTATGGGGCTTAACCTTACAGCGGCAGATTATGTTTATATTGTTGATCCCTGGTGGAACCCGGCGGTAGAGCAACAGGCGATAGACCGTACGCACCGTATCGGGCAAACCAAAAAAATCTTCGCATACAAAATGATTTGTAAAAACACTGTAGAAGAAAAAATAGTACAGTTACAGCAGCGCAAAAAACAAATTGCCAACGACCTGGTAACCGAGGATGCTGGCTTTATTAAAAAGCTAAGTAAAGATGATGTGGAATTTTTGTTTAGTTAATAATGACTGATGGTGGCTTAATGCAATATTTTTTGGCCAAACAAATACAGCAGCAATGTGGAACTTTATTGGCGTCGCACCCTTGTACATTTTATCTTTATTGTACAATAACTCTAACAGCAGGCAATAATTCCAATATATTTCACCCTTGTAAATCAAAAATATCACTTTGGATTTACAAGGATGTTTTTATATCTTAGTAGCATGATACAACGCTTATTACAGGCTGAAATAATAAAGCTGTTAAAAACTTTTCCGGCTGTTTGCATACTTGGCCCACGGCAGGTAGGTAAAACAACTTTGGCAAAAACAATTGCAGCAACCTTTAAAAAGCCTGCGCTATACCTTGATCTTGAAAACCCATTAGACCTCCGCCGCCTCAGTGATCCTTTTACATTTCTTACCGACAACAGCAACCGTTGTGTTATCATTGATGAAGTACAGGTAATGCCAAAATTATTTTCTGTACTCCGTTCGGTAATAGATGCAGATAGAAAGAATGGCCGTTTTATTTTGTTAGGTAGCGCTTCTCCGCAATTAGTAAAAGGGGTGAGCGAATCATTGGCCGGAAGAATTGCTTACCGGGAATTACCGCCGCTGAATATATTGGAACTGCCTGCAAATATTGATAAAAATAAACATTGGCTAAGGGGTGGTTTTCCATCCTCATTGTTAAGTCGCAGCGAATCGGGCTCTGCAGAATGGCTGAATGGATTTATCCGCAGTTATGTAGAAAGGGATTTAAGTATTTTGTTTGGCGTAGAATTTACGGCAAGTATTACCGCCAGGTTATTAAGTATGCTGGCACACACCCACGGACAATTATGGAATGCAGAAACAATTGCAAGAAGCATCGGTATAACAGCACCCACCGTTACAAGATATGTAGAATATCTGCAGGGGGCTTACCTGGTTCACCGCCTGCAGCCTTTTCACATAAACATAATGAAACGCTTGGTAAAGGCACCTAAAATTTATATAAGAGATAGTGGCTTGCTGCACAACATAAGCAACATCACCAGCCTGCATACATTACGGGGTCATCCGTTAGCAGGCAATTCGTGGGAAGGATATGTGGTAGAACAGGTGTTGCAAATGCTGCCTTCGGGATTACAATTATATTACTACCGCACACAGGCCGGTGCCGAATGTGATATGGTAATAGCAAGGGGTGTACATGCCATCGCCAGTATAGAGGTAAAACTGAACAACGCACCCAATCTCAGTAAGGGGTATTACCAAAGTATTGAGGACCTGAAGACAAAAAAGAATTTTGTTATAGTGCCAGACATAGAAACATACAAAACCAATAACGGTATAGTAGTCTGTAATCTAAGGGATTTCATTAAAAAAATACTTCCCGCAATAAAATAATCATCCTTGTAAATCAAAAGTGTCCCTTTTGATTTACAAGGATAAAATAAGTAATAATACATTTTACTTTTTACCTAATCCTCCAAACAAACCACCCAATACTTTCAACGCATTCTCTACCACACCAGAACTACTGATTGGTACTTTTAAATAAGTTTGGCCTGTTACCGCATCCTTTTCAGTAAGGCTATTTACCAGGCGTTGCGTACTTTCCGGGTTACTTAAAATGTTCAGCAGACCTTCTAAAAAGGCACTCCCTTTTTGCAACACTTCTTCTTCGGCAGAAGCACCAGCAGGCATATTTGTTGCTGTCGTTTTTATAGGTTCATTGTTATCGCTGCCGACAGCCTGCTGGGGTGCCTCTTCTTCTGTTAGCTCTACTTCTACTATTGTTCCATCAGGCGTTACAGCCATTTGTTTTTCAACTTCTCTTTCTTCATTTACATTAAAATCCGGTGGTGCAACTGTTAATCCTGTTGTAACAGATTCAACAGATTTCATAAACTGTTTAAACTTATCCTCACCCATAAAGATATCATTATCACCACCATATAAAATACCTGCCGCTATTCCTTTTTTAAATTTTAATACATCCAGCATGCGGTGTTCAATACTATCCTGCGATACAAGATTTATAATGCTTACATTTTTCTTTTGCCCCAGCCTGTAGATGCGCCCAATACGTTGTTCCAACACCGCCGGGTTCCAGGGAATATCAAGGTTGATCATGTAAGCGGCCGATTGTAAATTGAGTCCCACGCCACCCGCATCTGTAGACAAAAATATTTTACAATTTTTGTCATTGGTAAAATTCTCATACAGCTTACCCCTGTCTTTACCAGGTATACCACCATGCAGGTATTCGAAGCCGATATTTTGTTCTTTTAAAGTTGCCGCTACCAATCTCGTCATGCGTTCCCATTGACTAAAAATTACCACTTTCTCATCCGGCATAGCCAATATTTCATCTAAAATATTTTGCAGCTCATCCAGTTTAGTTTGATGATTTGTTTCCTGGTCTA
>JAYUBR010001249.1:0-3134 GCA_043740775.1 Ferruginibacter sp.
TCGCAGTCTTTCATCTCTTTACCATCAATGGTAAAACGTATCAGCGTTCTTACTTTATGCCAGCCTTGTTTGCCTGCGGCACCAGGGTTCATGTGCAAACAGTTTAGTTTGTCATCGTACATTACTTTTAAAATATGAGAATGACCGCTGATAAATAACTGCGGCTTGTGAATCAATAGTTCCTTTTTTGTTTCAGGATTATATTTTGGGGGATAGCCGCCAATATGCCGCATCATCACTTTTACTTCTTCACACATAAAAACCAATTGTTCCCGGTAAATGGTTCTTATATCTGCACCATCAATATTGCCGTATACACCTTTTAATGGCTTTAGTGCTTTTAACTGACTGGCGATTGCAACTGTACCAAAGTCGCCGCCATGCCATATTTCATCGCAGTTTTTAAAATGTTCAGCAACAGTTTCGTCCAGGTAATTGTGCGTGTCTGATATTAGTCCTATTCTTGTCAAATAAGTGGTTTTAAAAATGTAAATTTGATATTAAGATTGCACAATACAAAATCGGCATGCCATTGTACCACCAATCCTCTGATAACCTGTAACAAAACAGTCGTTAAATTAATTGATAGCAGTTGTTACATTATTACTTATCAATTATTAATTATTAATTAAAACGATGCCACATTATCATACTTTAGGAAAGATACCTCACAAGCGTCATACACAGTTTCGTAAACCGGATGGCAGTTTGTATGCCGAACAGCTATTTTCAACCGAAGGTTTCAGCAACGATTATTCATTGTTGTACCATCAGCATCCGCCCACACAAATTATCCGCACAGATAAGCCGGTTAATGTACAACCGGAAATTGCAGAAGAAAAAATGCTGCAGCACCGCAGTTTTGAAGGGTTTAAAATTCAACCTGAAAAAGATTTTCTGCACAGCCGTAAACCGGTGCTTGTAAACAACGATTGCCACATTGTGTTGGCGGCTCCACAGTTAAGTATGGGTAGTTATTTTTATAAAAATGCCGATGCAGATGAAATGATTTTTATTCACGAAGGCAAAGGTGTTTTGCAGACTATGTATGGGGAAATTGATTTTGACTACGGCGATTATTTAGTTATCCCAAGAGGTACTATTTACCAGATACATTTTTCAGAAACAAATAACCGCCTGCTGATTGTAGAATCGTTTAGCCCTATCCGTTACCCTAAAAAATACCTGAGCCCTTATGGCCAGTTGCTGGAACATTCCCCTTATTGTGAAAGGGATATCCGTGTGCCCAAAAATTTACAAACACATGATGCCACCGGCGATTTTTTGATAAAAACAAAAAAGAAAGGTATGCTCTATGGCATACATTATCACCATCATCCTTTTGATTTGGTGGGCTGGGATGGATGCTGTTATCCTTATGCTTTTTCCATCCATGATTTTGAACCCATCACCGGCAGAGTTCATCAGCCGCCTCCCGTGCACCAGACTTTTGAAGCACATAATTTTGTGGTGTGTTCTTTTGTGCCGCGACTGTTTGATTATCATCCTGATTCAATTCCTGCACCCTATAACCATAGCAATATCGACAGTGATGAAGTGCTGTATTATGTGGATGGAGATTTTATGAGCCGCAAACATGTTACCCGTGGAATGATTAACCTGCATCCCGGTGGTATTCCTCACGGGCCTCATCCCGGAGCAGTGCAAAAAAGTATTGGCGCCAAACAAACCAATGAGCTGGCCGTAATGATAGATACTTTTCATCCTTTGCAATTAACCACCACTGCCATTGAAATTGAAAATGAAGGTTACGTTATGAGTTGGGCCGAATGAAGGCGCATGATTTTTAAAGGAATATAAATTCATAGACAACCGTTTTTAATTTTTAATTTTTCAATTCATTCGTGCGCCCGGGCGGGCTATCCGCAAGTACTCCGCAGCGCCATGTTTAATTTTTGCTCCGAATGATCATTTTTCGGCGCTTTACGGGGTACTTGCTCCTATCCCTGGCGCTTCGATTCGGACAGTATGCACATTTCTGGCCAAATGTCTGGGTACTACAGCTAATAAAATACCGGGCATAAAATCCCATTTTCACCTGAAAATAAATTTTAAGAAATATTAAAATTCACTCCGGGTAAAAGCAACCCAAATATGTTTTATTTCGATTATAAAAGCACAGCTTTTATTAATCAAGTAAAACAACTAAAATCATGAAACTTTTTTATACTGCCGTGCTGGTTATGTTATTGTCTGGTACCGTAAATGCCACCACATGGAATGTTTCAGTTGCAAATTTCTCTTTTAATCCCCTTGCCATAAATGCAGTAGTGGGCGATGTAATAAAATTTAACTGGGTTAATGGAATACACACAACTACCTGTGGCAGTGGTTTGCCCGGAACCTCCTTGCCAGCCGGTGCTGCTGAATGGAACTCGCCGATAGATTCAGCAGTCACTTCATACAGTTACACAATAACGGTGGCAGGCAATTATTTGTATGGTTGCACACCCCATTTTGCCTTTGGAATGCAGGGAACCATTACCGTCAGCAGTCCTTTACCGGTAAAATTCGGCTCATTCTCTGTTACAAACAATGATACCAGGGCTTTGCTGCAATGGCAAACATTTTCAGAACAAAACACCGGTTATTTTTCAATAAGAAAAAGTACGGATGCCACCCATTTTTATGAAGTTGGCAGGGTAGCCGCTGCCGGTAATTCAAATACGCTGCTTTCGTATCAGTTTGCGGATACTGATCTGGGGGGTATCAATAAATATTTGTATTATGAAATTGTGACCGTTGATGCCGATGGGAAAGAAAGTTTTTCTCCCATCAAAACGCTGCGCAATAATACAGTAGTAAAAAATGATTTGATTGTATCCTTAAGTCCAAACCCAATTTCAAGACCAGGGCAGATACAGTTGAAATTTAATGCAGATAAAAAAGGAACCATGGATGTATATGTAGTTAACAGTGCTGACCAGGTGGTGCTAAAAACAAAAATGGCTGCATTTTATGGACTTAACAGCGGCCACCTGCATGTGTGCGATTTACAAAAAGGTACCTACAATATTATTTTTAACCTGGCCGGAAAAAAAGAAACAAGAAAAATAGTGGTACTTTAAAACTGCTCAATATACTATTTTGAAACAAAGTGCCGGATTGTTTTT
>JAYUBR010001250.1:0-3127 GCA_043740775.1 Ferruginibacter sp.
TTATGGTATGAGCCGCCCTGAAATTAAAGAGAAAACGAAGGAGCTGCTACAGCAATTAAATCTTTCCTCCGAAGCCAATTCATTGGTAAAATCATTGCCGCTGGGATGGAAACAGAAACTGGCTTTTTCGGTAGCGATCTTTCACGAACCTAAAGTAGTTTTTTTGGATGAACCTACCGGTGGTGTTGATCCCATCACCCGCCGTGAATTCTGGAACCTGATTTACCAGGCCGCTGAAAGAGGCATCACCATTTTTGTTACAACGCATTATATGGACGAAGCAGAATATTGTAACCGGGTATCCATTATGGTGGATGGAAGAATTGAAGCGCTGGATACACCGGGAAATTTAAAGAAAACGTATTCCGCCCAATTGATGGATGAAGTTTTTTTGCAACTGGCGAGGGGTACGAAGAGGAGCCCCCTCTAACTCCCCCAAGGGGGAGAACCAAATGCAGATGCATTCGGGTGGGATAACACACATTGAATTTGTATCGTAACAGCTTATTATTTTATTAAAGAATTAATGTTATTAAAATTAATTCAGCGGCCACTTGTTAAGTTTTCAGCGGCCGTGGACGGTGTCTTCAGCGGCCACTCGTTAAGTTTTCAGTAGATTGAAAAAAAATAAAATGAAACAGTTTATCATATTTGTAAAGAAAGAATTCTATCACATTTTTCGTGATAGAAAATCATTGCTGATTATTATTCTCATGCCTGTTGTGCAAATTATTTTGTTTGGCTTTGCGCTTACCAATGAAATTAAAGACTCTAACATTGCCATACTGGATAACTCAAAAGACATTGCTACTACTGAAATTATTCATCGCCTGGATGCCAGCAGATATTTTAGTGTTGCACAAAATTTACATACGCAGGCAGATATTGAAGCTGCTTTCAAAACCGGTAACATCAGGCTGGTCGTGGTTTTTCAACCTGGTTTCCGGGGAGATTTATTGCACGGCAATCATGCACAGGTACAATTAATTGCCGATGCCACTGATCCAAATACCGCCACTACAGTTACCAATTATGCTACCAGTATTATCCGGGATTATCAAAACGATTTAAATATACAGACACCCGTCCCCTACCAGATGTCACCACAAATCAGGATGTTGTATAACCCGCAACTAAAAGGTGCTTACACTTTTGTACCGGGCGTAATGGCAATGATCTTAATCATTATTTCGGCCATGATGACTTCTGTTTCCATCGTTCGTGAAAAGGAAATCAACACCATGGAAGTATTGCTGGTATCGCCTTTAAAACCTTTACTGTTTATTTTAAGCAAGGCCATTCCTTACATGTTTTTATCACTGGTTAATGTTTCTACAATTTTAATTGTGAGTGTTACTTTGCTGGAAGTCCCCATCAACGGAAGTTTATTGTTGTTAATTGGAGAAGCATTGTTGTTTATTACCACAGCAGTTTCTTTGGGCTTAATGATTTCAAATTTAACCAGTTCACAACAAACCGCACAAATGATTTCTTTACTGGGATTGATGCTACCGACCTTGTTACTGGGCGGCTTTATGTTTCCCATTGAAAGTATGCCAAAACCGTTACAGATCATGTCAAACCTGGTGCCTTCCAAATGGTTTTTTATTATTGTAAAAAGTGTCATGATAAAGGGCCTGGGCTTTAAAATGATCTGGAAAGAAACGCTGATATTATTTGCCATGACTTTGTTCTTTCTGTCCATTAGTTTATCCAAATTTAAAATCAGGCTGGCATGAAACAATTATCTTTTTTACTGGAAAAAGAGTTCAGGCAGGTGTTTCGCAACCCTGCGATATTGCGGTCAGTATTAGTCATGCCTTTTATACAATTACTAATCTTTCCCTATGCGGCCAACTACGAAGTAAAAAATGTTTTGCTCAGTATTGTTGATCATGACCATTCTTCCTATTCACAAAAATTTATTTCAAAAATTACCGGTTCGGGTTATTTTATTCTTACTGATTACTCTCCTTCTTACGACAAGGCCATGACAGCCATCGAATCGGATAAGGCCGACCTGATCATTGAAATTCCGCAGGGATTTGAGAAAGACCTGGTGACGGAAAACAATAGCAGTATGCTGCTGGCAGTGAATGCAGTAAACGGCGCCAAAGCCAACCTGGGTGGTGCTTATGCAGCCAGTATCATCAGGGATTTTAACCAGGAGATACGAATGCATTGGATGACATTTCCCGCCTTCAACGCCATCCCAACAATCGAAATCACTTCTTCCAACTGGTACAACCCCACTATGAATTATAAAGACTTTATGGTGCCTGGCATTTTGGTGACGCTACTCACTATGATCGGTACTTTTCTTTCTTCGCTAAATATTGTTCAGGAAAAAGAAAGTGGCACCATCGAACAAATCAATGTCTCCCCCATCAGCAAAACAACTTTTATTTTAGGTAAACTGATACCATTCTGGATCATGGGTTTAATCACGCTTACAATCGGGTTACTGGTCTCCTGGTTATTTTACAATATTGTGCCCGTTGGTAGTATTGGCCTGATCTATTTATTCGCCATGGTTTTCCTGCTGGCATTATTGGGTGTAGGGCTGCTGATATCTACCTATGCTGAAACGCAGACGCAGGCTACCTTTGTTGGCTTTTTTGTAATGATGCTTTTTATGTTGCTGGGTGGCTTGTACACTTCAATAGACAGCATGCCGGAGTGGGCCAAGTGGATCACCAAAGTAAATCCGGTTGCTTATTTTATTGAAGTAATGCGGATGATTGTACTAAAAGGAAGTGGATTTGCAGATATAAAATATCACCTGTTATCCGTACTGGGCCTTGCCGTAGTTTTTAATAGCTGGGCAATATTGAATTACCGTAAGCGATCTTAAAGACTGCGCTTTTAATCTCACCACAGCTTCCTTTCTACAAATTATTTTTCCCGAAAATTGTTAGCCTTTTTATTGATCTTAAAATATTTGCTTACATCATTCGTCTGAATTACTGTAACAATATTTTTAATTTTTTAAATTTACAAACATGTAACACAATGAGTCATGTGCCGCAAAAGGCAACAATTATGGAAGCCACCGCCACAGAGGCGGGATGCTTATCCGTTCAATGCAAAGGGCCACAGTAAACATTTTCAAAACAGACAGCAGTTT
>JAYUBR010001251.1:0-10116 GCA_043740775.1 Ferruginibacter sp.
TGCGGAAGTTCCGGTTCCGAGATACCATTGGTTTCTGTCTTCCGGCACATCTGATCTGCTGCCCAACAGCGAATTAAAAGTGTATTCTTCGGCTGTTGTTCCGGCCAGTAAAGTGATGTTATGTTTGCCAAAAGATTTTTGAGCAGTAACCGTATTGTCCCAAACCCAGCGTGTGGCGTTATTGCGTGCAACTGACAAAGAACTTTTTGGTCTTATTTCGTTACCACCCTGATCTATAAACACACTGTTGTCGCCCGTATTGGCAAATTTATACGCGTAAGCCTGGTTGTTGTAAAAATCAAGATCGCTGCCAAAGCTGGAGCGGAAGGTTAACCATTTAACAGGTTTTATGTCAATAGAAACAGTGCTTTGCAAACGGTTATCCAGTCCACCGCTGTAATTTTTATCCAACGCCAGTAAAGGATTGCTTACGTTATTAGACAATGAAGTATTGCCGTAAAGGCCGCCCAGTTTAGAAGCAATATACGGAGCAGCACGATAGGCATTGTTAAACACGCCCAAATCAATATCCCGAAGGTTACCCCTGCTATAAGATATAAGTGTAGAAACTTTTATGGCATTGCTTATTTTATAATCGTTGTTCGATCTTAAAGTAAACCTGTCGAACCTGTTTGTTTTCACAATTCCCTCTTCGCCAATATAACCGGCACTTAAAAAATATGTGATCTTGTCGCTGCCGCCAGATAAAGACACGTTGTGATTTTGCCACAGGCCTCTTCTTAATATCGCATCAAACCAATCGGTATTATACCCTGATGCCAATTTGGATGCAGGTACCAGACTATCACCACTTCCATAATATACGCTTGCTTCGTTTAAATAATTGGCATACTGGTGAGGGCCCGCCATATTTACCAAATGCGATGCTTCTTTAACACCCACACTTGCATCATAGCTCACAATCAGTTTACCTACCCTGCCTTTTTTGGTGGTGATGATTAAAACTCCATTGGCTGCCCGCATTCCATAAATAGCGGTGGCGGATGCATCTTTTAAAACATCAAAACTTACAATGTCGGCTGAATTGATATTTCTTATATCATCCGTAATTATACCATCTACAACATACAATGGATTGGCACCACCAAGCATAGAACCAGTTCCCCTTACCCTTACTGTGGGCAACGAGTTTGGCTGGCCAGAACTAATTATTTGTACGCCCGCAACTTTACCCTGCAAAGCCTCTGTGGGCGTTAAAACCGGTTGCTTCGCCAACTCCGAACCGGAAACAGATGCAACAGATCCCGTAAGATCTTTCCGTCGTTGAGTGCCATAGCCTATAACCACTACCTGGTCGCTTACTTTTATTGACTGGCTTAATTGAATATTGATTTCGATGCGACCGCCTACTACAACTTCTTTTGCTTCATAACCCACATAACTAACAACAAGGGTTGCATTATCGGGAACTGTTAAAGCGTACTCACCGGTTGCATTGGTTGATACTCCTTTGGCGCTTCCTTTAACATTCACGCTTGCTCCTGCCAAAGGATTCCCCGTTTCGTCGGTTACCTTACCCGAGACTTTTACATCATCATTTGCATCGGCTGCATCTTCTTTAAATAAAACCACCAGGTTATCTTTCATCATTTTGTAACTCAACCCTGTACCACTTAACAGTGTTGACATTACTTCCGGCAGATCTGCTTCCCTGAAACTGGCATCAATTTTTTTACCACCTGGTATAAGGTTGTTGTTGTACACAAACCGGTAGTCGGTTTTAGACTCTATCAGTGTGATAGCTTTAGTAAGTTCGATATTTTTAAAGTTCACCGTTATCTTGTTCTGGCTGTGGGCAGAAACGGAAAACTGTAGCATAAAAATGAGCAGCAAAGGTGTAATCAATTTCATAAGCAGTATAATTTTAAATCTGCTTCGGTTGCCCAAAGCTTGCAGCCGTTTGTTTTTTTTCATATGTTTGTGTTTTGGTTAATGTATACAAAAAGGAAGTTTGATGCACTTGAGCGTTTTTCAAATTTTCCGTGTTAGCCTTTTTAAATTCGGGAAATGCGTCAACATTTCCCGTCTTTTTTATCTCTTATTTTCTACATAGTTTTTATTTTTGAAATGGTGATGGTATCATTATCTATTTTAAAATTAAACCTTGTTGTTAGTTGCAATGCGTGAAGGACTTCAATCAGGGTTTCTTTTTTAAACGTAGCGGTAAGTGGCTCCCGCTTTAATTTTTCATCGGCAAATACAATTACAATCCCATACCACTTCTCCATCTTTAAGGCAACTTCTTCAAACGATTCGCTGCTGAATGCAAGTTTGTTTTCTACCCATGCTGTTTCCACAACGGTGCTGTCTTGCGGAAGCACTGTTAAATGGCGGAGCGTTATCATATCCATTGCAATTCCTTTGCCAGCGGGGTTATCAGCGGCAGTTAACTTACCGGCCGTAACTGCTTCGTCACTGATAATCAGTTTTTCTGAAGGCCGCAGCATAATTTTATCTTTCCTGTTTTTTAAAGTAACTTCAATACTTCCTCTTATCAAACTGGTCTCTGTATTTTTTTCGCCGGGATAACACCGCACATTAAAAAGGGTACCCAACACTTTTATGTCCATTTTACTGGTATGAATGATAAAAGGCTTAGCCGCATTTTTTACCACATCAAAATAACCTTCGCCTGTTAATGTAACTTCCCTTACCTGACCGCCAAAATTTTCGTTGTCGTATACCAGCTTACTGCTTCCGTTCAACCATACCGTGGTACCGTCTGGCAACTGAATTTTGGTACGTGACCCATTTTTGGTGCTTACCTCACTTTGCGGGCTTTTAATAATATCGCTTGTAGCAGGCATCATCATTTTTTTTTTGCTTGTAAAAAGAAAAAATAATAAAGATGTTGCTACCACTGCAAACGCAGCAGCCACGAATATTTTTTTAAGATATCTTTTTTTAAAAGAAGTATCCGGCAGCAACATTGCCTGCTGATCAGTTTCGTCCTGGGCTGGTGCAGTAATATCGTAGCCGCTGTTTTTTAGTCTGTTTAAATGCAGGTGATAGGTGGCTTCCAAAAAGTCTTGTTCTTTTTCAGATGCCCTGTTCCAGTATTCTTCTACCAGTGTAACCGGAAGCTGCTGGTCGGGGTATGCAGCAAGCAATTCGGCCAGTTCAGATAATTCCGAAACGGTAGCTTCGCCTGCCAGCTTTCTTGATAATAAAGTAAAAGTTCTGTCTGTGCTCATATCTTGTATTAAGTTCAGAGACAAAAACAAAACAAATCCCCTACAACTGTTAAAAATAAATTAATGCCCGGAGCGGGAGGAAATTTTTTTGATGGGAAGTTTTAAAACTGTGGCAATCTTTTTTATGGCTGTGGCAATTTGGTTGTCGATTGTTTTGATGCTTACATTCAGCAGTACCGCAATTTCCTGATACTTTAATTTGTCTTCTTTGGCCAGTTTAAAAATAATCCTGCAGCGGTGTGGTAATTGCTCAATGGCTGCTTGTATTTTGAAGGATAATTCATGTGATAATAAACTGGCCTCGGCGTTTTCATCGGGCGATTCAAACTCAACATGCAATTCATCCAGCGAAAAAATAGTTGCCTTTTTATTTTGATGCAACCTGCGCAGGGAGTTGTTGCGTACGCTGGTATACAAATACATTTTCAAATCTTTGATAGCGCACAATTCTTTGCGCTTTATCCATATATCTAAAAAAATATCCGACACTATTTCTTCCGCGGTTTCTTTTGATTTAATAATGGAGAAAGAAAAACTTTTGAGCGGCAGAAAGAAGTTAAAGAATAATTTTTTGTAAGAACCCTCATCGTCATATGCTGCAATGCGTTGCTGGAGCTGGTATACATCCGTTGAATCCAAACTATTTTTTCCGTTCATAACAAACAAATCGGCCATAAAGTTAGTACTTTATAGTCTCCAAAGATAAAATTGTATAAACATAAAATTTAGGCTTCTGATAAAGGCCGCAAAAAATAACAGCAGAATGAAATTTTAGACAAGCGTAAAAATGAAGGCATTAATTTACTTTGATTGTAACAGTTAATATCTTGTCGGATCGGTGATGGGTATTGGGGTAGGGTGAAATATCCTGCAATGAAATTTTTATTCCGTTCACAATTATTTCCTGACCAATATTATTGCTCTTACCACTGGCCAGGTAGAATGGAATTACCTGTAAATTTTGATGCAAAGAAAATTTGACAATTAGCCACCCCTTGCCAGATGCATTCCACGTCAGAATGGCACCGGGAGTCTTCGACCAGCGAATCAAAACAAATGGTGATGTTTTTACTTGCTGTTGCACATTCATTCAATTGAATGGTATAAACAGCTTCTGCTACCGGTTCTTTTTTACAACTGCTGATAAACGTTGCTGCTGTTAAGGCAACAGTCAAAAATAATGCGGTGAACTTCATACAGTGCTTTTGACGAATGACAATAAAAGTTGCTTAAGGGTTGTATAAAAAAAACCCTCAGTGAATGAAGGCTTATTACTATAAATTTATCTCAATTTTTATGCTTCTTCAGCGCCTTCTACCAATACGGTGGTCTTGTTGTTCAGCACTTCGGTAAATCCACTTTGTATGGTAAACAACATGGTAGTACTCTTATCTTTTAAAATTTTAAGCTTCCCTGCTTTTAACGAACTTACCATCGGCGCATGCTTGTCCAACACTTCAAACAAACCGGTAGTGCCTGGCAACTGTACACCGTATACATCGCCGCTGAATATTTTTTTTTCGGGTGTTAAAATTTCTAAAATCATGGTTAATTTGAAAATTTGAAAATTTGAAAATTGCTCAATTGAAAACTCTGTACATTTTGTATATAATTTTCAAATTTAGTAATTTTCACATTTGCTAATTAGTTGTATTACGCCTGTGCTGCCGCCATCAGTTTCTTACCCTTTTCAATGGCATCTTCCAAAGTACCCACCAGGTTAAATGCTGCCTCAGGATATTCATCTACTTCACCATCCATAATAGAGTTAAAGCCACGGATGGTATCTTCAATTGGCACCAATACACCTTTTAAACCGGTGAATTGTTCTGCAACAAAGAAAGGCTGGCTAAGGAAACGTTGTACTTTACGTGCCCTTGATACGGTTTGTTTATCATCATCACTCAGTTCATCCAAACCAAGTATGGCAATGATATCCTGCAATTCTTTATAGCGTTGTAAAATTAATTTTACCCGGTTGGCGGTATTGTAATGTTCATCGCCAACAATCAATGGCGTTAAAATTCTTGAAGTAGAATCCAATGGATCCACCGCAGGATAAATACCCAAATCCGCAATTTTACGACTCAATACCGTGGTGGCATCCAAATGCGCAAAAGTAGTTGCGGGAGCCGGATCGGTCAAATCATCCGCAGGTACATATACCGCCTGTACAGAAGTGATAGAACCATTTTTGGTAGAAGTAATCCTTTCTTGCATCAGGCCCATTTCTGTAGCCAATGTAGGTTGATACCCAACCGCTGATGGCATACGGCCTAATAACGCTGATACCTCAGAACCTGCCTGTGTAAAACGGAAGATATTATCTACGAAAAACAAAATATCTTTTCCTTGTCCTGTTCCTTCTCCATCACGAAAATATTCAGCAATGGTTAACCCGCTTAAAGCCACACGTGCCCTTGCACCCGGAGGTTCATTCATTTGTCCAAATACAAAAGTTGCTTTAGATTCTTTCAGGTCTTCCATATTCACAGCGCTCAAATCCCATCCACCTTCTTCCATACTATGTTTAAACTTTTCGCCATAATTCATGATGCCTGCTTCAATCATCTCTCTCATCAGATCATTTCCTTCACGGGTTCTTTCGCCCACACCGGCAAATACCGAAACACCACTGTATGCTTTCGCAATATTATTAATCAACTCCTGAATTAATACGGTTTTACCTACACCCGCTCCACCAAACAAACCAATTTTACCACCTTTTGCATAAGGTTCAATCAAATCAATTACTTTAATTCCGGTATATAAAATTTCATTGGCAGTACTAAGGTCTTCAAATAAAGGCGGCTTGGCATGTATCGGGCGACCACCAACCTTACTAACCTGTGGCAAACCATCAATGGCATCGCCGGTTACATTAAATAAACGTCCCTTAATTCCATCTCCCACCGGCATCGAAATGGGGATACCGGTATCCGTTACCGCCATGCCCCGTACCAGTCCTTCCGTACCATCCATCGCAATAGTGCGTACACTGTCTTCACCTAAATGTTGCTGTACTTCCAATACCAGCGTATCGCCATTTTCACGCTTCAATTCCAATGCGTTTAAAATTTCGGGAAGTTTGCTGCCACTGTCAAACTGTACGTCAACTACGGCACCAATGATCGATTTTATTTTGCCTGTATTGGCCATAAATCAAATTTTATTGTAATGAGGTGTTTTTTCAGAGCGCAAAGGTAAGGGTTGTAAGGTAATTTTTGAAATCCAACAATCAATATTTTGGTGGCTGGTTTTACCCCCTCATTCACCAGCAATTACTTTCCATTGCATGTTTGTATGTTGACTTTTTTTTAAAATGGTTATTCACCTGTTAAGAAGCTTTTCTTTATACTGTATCAATTTAAAATTTAATTAAGTTACAGCGGGTGCATATCTTCATTTAAATTTATTATAATTTCCAAAATATCCATTCACCCATTTTCGTTAGCGCAAAAAAAACGTATACCCATTGACTTTTTCAAAAAAAATAATCAGCAGGCTTTTTTTAACCGGTAACTTTTTTGTAGTTTTTATTTACCTGCTCACCTGCCTGGTACCCTATATAAATGCGGGCAAATTTTGGTTTATCAGTATTGCAGGACTGGCATTTCCATTACTGTTTTTTGCAGTGCTTATTTTTTTGGCTGTCTGTCTTATTGCCCGGTCAAAGTGGTTCCTGCTTTCGCTGATAGCTATAATATTAAGTTTTCAACAGATGCAGGTTGTCTTTGGCTGGCATGCCTTTCAACCTTTTACTTTGGCAAAAACTGCAGGCAACCTGCGTGTTTTATCGTGGAATGTTTCCAGTTGGGATGAACTCAATAAAGAACCAAAAGGCGGAACAAGCTACCGGCCGCTGATGATGGAGGAAATAAAAAAATACAATGCAGATGTACTCTGTTTTCAGGAATTTTTTGAATCAAGAAACCTTGCAATCTATGATGCCACCATTCCTGAACTGCAAAAAATGGGCTACCCTTATCATTATTATATACCCAGTTACAGTGAGCTAAAGTACAGTGAAATGGGGATGGTTATTTTTTCAAAATACCCCATTATCAATACCGGTATATATGATTTTGGCGATGAAGAATCTGTGCAACAACTTATTTATACTGATATTAATTACAACGGCCAGAAAATAAGAGTTTTCAGCATTCACCTGCAATCTGTAAGGTTTGGTGAAAAGGAATATCAAAGTCTTGACCAGATTAAACACAGTGAAAAAAGCGGATTGAAAGATTCTAAAACAATCATCAGCAAATTAAAAAAGGGTTACCATTTCAGAGGCAGCCAGGCAGATATTGTACATTATTTTGTACTTAAAAGTCCTTACCCCGTTGTTCTTTGCGGCGACTTTAATGATGTTCCCAATTCGTATACTTATTTTACCATTAAAGGAAATATGCAGGATGCCTTTTTGCAAAAAGGTGCCGGCATAGGAAGAACATTCCGCCACATCTCCCCTACTTTAAGGATAGACTACATTTTTACTGATAAAAAATTTAACATCCACCAATACCACAGGCTCACTGTTCCTTATTCAGATCACTATGGGATCATGGCAGATATGAGTTTTTAAAAGCCCCTGCATTCTAAAACCTGAAGTCTGCATTGCCTTACTTACATTTGCTTTTTTATAAATTATGATGCAACTTATTCCCGTAAATGATGCCGCAACCGCCAAAGAGTTTTTGCAGGTTGCTGTAAAAATTTATCAAAAAGACCCTAACTGGATCCGCCCGCTGGATAAGGATATTGAAGAAGTATTTGATACAAAAAAAAATAAGGCATTTCGTTTTGGCGAAGCCATACGCTGGATATTATTGGATGATGATAACAATCTTATTGGCCGCATAGCAGCTTTTGTAAATAACAAATATAAAAATAAGGGAGATGATGTACCGGTAGGTGGTATTGGCTTTTTTGAATGCATCAATCAGCAGGAAGCTGCCGATCTTTTATTAGACAATGCCAAACACTGGCTAATGCAAAAAGGTATGGAAGCCATGGACGGCCCCATTAATTTTGGCGAGCGTGACCGCTGGTGGGGCCTGGTAACAGAAGGTTTTACCGAACCGATGTATTGCATGAATTATAACGCGCCTTATTACCAGCAATTGTTTGAAAAGTATGGATTCAAACTCTTCTTCAACCAACTCTGTTTTGGTATGCATCCCAAAGATCGCTTAAGCCCTAAAATGTTTGAAAGACATGCCAGGTTTGGAGCCGATCCTGATTTTACCGCCAGTTATATCAACAAAAAACAATTAGAAAAATTTGCCGGAGATTTTGCCATTGTTTACAATAAAGCCTGGGCAGGCCACGGAGGTTTAAAACAAATGGCCAAAGAACAGGTAGTGCTTTTATTTAACAAGATGAAACCTGTAATGGATGAAAAGATCATCTGGTTTGCCTACCATAAAAATGAGCCCATTGCAATATTTGTAAACCTGCCAGATTTAAACCAGTGGTTTAAATCCCTGGATGGCAAATTTGGTTTGTTGCAAAAAATACAATTCTTATGGCTTAAACAATTCAAGCCCAATAAAAAATTCTGCGGAATTGTATTTGGCGTGGTACCTGAGTGGCAGGGGCAAGGCATTGATGCCTATATTGTGGTAGAATCTGCCAAAGTAATACAAACACCCAGCCTTCCATATACAGAATATGAAATGCAGTGGATTGGAGATTTTAACCCAAAAATGATCAATATAGCCCAAAGCCTCGGGGAAGTTTTTCAAAGTCGCAGACTAACTACGTACCGCTATTTATTTGACAAGACCAAAGAATTTAAACGGCACCCGATGCTGGGGTAGGTTTTACAAAAACAGGATTGCTGTCAATAAATATCTTTTCAAAAAATGGTATTAATCGTAATTTGCACGCATGGATAAATTTGTAGTATCGGCAAGAAAATACAGGCCTCAAAATTTTTCGACCGTGGTAGGCCAGGCTCATATTACCACCACACTGAAAAATGCTATTAAAAATAACCAGTTAGCCCATGCATTTTTATTTTGCGGACCAAGAGGCGTAGGTAAAACCACCTGCGCACGGATATTGGCAAAAACAATCAACTGCGAAAACCAGACAAAAGATGGGGAAGCCTGCAATGTTTGCAACAGTTGTATTTCTTTTGATGCAGGCACTTCTTTAAATATACATGAGCTGGATGCTGCCAGTAATAATTCGGTAGATGATATCCGTAGCCTGGTAGAGCAGGTTCGTTTTGCGCCACAGGCAGGCAAGTACAAAGTATATATTGTAGATGAAGTACACATGCTCAGTTCATCAGCCTTTAATGCATTTTTAAAAACACTGGAAGAGCCGCCACCCTACGCCATATTTATTTTAGCTACTACCGAAAAACATAAGATACTGCCCACCATTTTAAGCCGGTGCCAGATATTTGATTTTAAACGCATCACCAATAGTGATACGGTAGAACACCTGCAGGAGATTTGCAATAAAGAAGGCATAAAAGCCGATAAAGCCGCACTGCACGTAATTGCGCAAAAAAGCGAAGGCTGTATGAGGGATTCGCTGAGCATCCTCGATAAAATTGTAAGTTTTACCAATGGTGCCGTTACTTACACCAATACATTAGAGCACCTGAATATTTTAGACGAAGATTATTATTTTAAACTGCTTGATTATTTACAACAACAGGATTTAAGCAGTGCATTGTTAATGTATGATGAAATAAACCGGAAGGGTTTTGAAGGAGATACCGTATTAGATGGTTTTGCAGAATTTTTACGCAACCTGCTGGTAAGCCGGGATGCCAAAGTAGCAATGCTGCTGGAAGTGGCGGAAGATTTTAAACAAAAATATTTACAGACCGCTCAAAAAATACCTGCAGCCTACATCATCAGTGCCCTAAATATTTTAA
>JAYUBR010001252.1:0-3119 GCA_043740775.1 Ferruginibacter sp.
TAATTGTAGGCATTGGCCAATGCTTTATAAGCTTCTGATGAGGTGCTATCCAGTTTAATTGCATTGTTTGCGGCAGTTTTGCTTGAATCTATCCAGGATTTATCAAAACCAAAGCGGCCATATTTCTGGCTATAGGCATCCCCTAATCCGGCCCATGCCAGTAAATACTTTTTATCCAATGCTATTGCTTTTTTAAAAAATACAATTGCCTTTTCATTATCCTCCTTTTTATAATGGGTATAATTCTCCCTTCCTTTCAGGTAATATTCATAGGCAGTAAGGTTATCGGTAGGTTTTCTTTTTATCCGCTCTTTTTCTGCAGGAGAAAGTTTTGCTTCTAAAACAGCAGCAATAATCTCTGCAATTTCACTTTGTATGTCAAATACTTTCGAATAATCCCGGTAGTATGTTTCGGCCCATAAATTTTGCCCGGTTTGGGCATCCAACAACTGTACAAAAATTCGTATTTTATTATCCATTCTGCGAACCCGGCCTTCCAATATGAAACCGGCATTGAGTTCTTTGCCGATTTCCTGAACAGATTTTTTACTGTTTTTAAACAGGGTCATGGTAGAGTTTGATATCACATTCAGATCGCTGATTCTTGAAATTTGTGTAAGAATATCTTCTGTAATACCATCGCTTAAAAATTCACTTTCAGGATCATTATTCATATTTTGAAAAGGCATAACGGCCACTGATTTTGTAATAAAAGAACCGGTAGTTATAAACAATTTAAAATAACCAAACAGGGTAATTGTTATCAATGCTACCGCTGCGATAATTAACCGTTTATTTTTTCTTGAAAAAATTCCTTTATCAACCAACGCTATCCCTTTTCCTTCAATTTTATATTTTTGTGGCACAGTAACACCCACATTACAAACAGCAAACAATTCTACAGGTTGCTTTATATTTTTAAATTGATAACTGCCAAGCGACCTGGTTAAAATATCGGGTTGGTTTTTTATTTCGTCATTTATTTTTCCCGAAATAAATATTCCACCTGCAACGGAAAAAGATTCCACCCTGGAAGCTACATTTACGCCTTCGCCATAAATATCATTTTCTTCCAGCATTATATCACCGGAATGGATGCCGATTCGTACAGGAACTTTTGGATTTTCCTGCATTTCATGCTGAATGTCTATCGCAGCCAGTACAGCTTCAATAGCGCTGTTAAATATGCAAAGGCTGCCATCTCCTCCAAATTTAATTACGCGGCCCTGGTGCTTTGTTACATTTGCGTTTACTGATTTAAACATTTTTCCCCTTACTATATTTGCCTCATTCTCATTCACTTCCATCATGTGCGAAAAATCTTTGATGTCGGTAAACATGATCGCAGCTAACTGGCGTAATTGAGACATTTGTAAGAAAAATTTTTATTGTTACCAGGATAATCCAGAACCATTGTGAAACCCAGCGCTGTCGCAAGTTGTACTACTGCTGAATTATCTGAAGTTTATACTAAAGTAGCAGTAACAGGGTTAAAAAGCAAGTTTTTAAATGGAATGTATTTTAGCAGACCAAAATATATTTTTTCTATTAGATTAATAAGGGTGTTAAAGGCAAGTATCTGGCATCAAAAGGAGCAAGAGACACAAAGGGCACAGGACTGGAGTTCTGCCTAATACAATTAATATTCTTACGCACAAAAAAAGGAGCAAGAAATTACTCTCACTCCTCAAATTATATCATTAGTAAATTAGCACATTAGCTAATCAGCAAATTGATTTTTACTCTTCTTCATCAAAACTCATCGCTTCTTTGGTTGTCATCAGCAATTCATATTCTTCTTTGCTTCCTACAATCATATTTTCAAATTCACGTAAACCTGTACCAGCCGGTATTGGATGACCGGTGATTACGTTCTCTTTGAGACCCTGCATCAGATCCAACTTACCATTGATGGCTGCACTGCTCAATACCTTGGTTGTTTCCTGGAACGAAGCGGCAGATATCCAGCTTTGTGTACCCAATGATGCTTTGGTAATACCCAACAACAACGGTGAAGAAGTGGCTGGTTTTGCGTCACGGAACTCAACTAATTTTCTGTCTGCTCTTCTCAGGATAGAGTTTTCTTCTCTTACATCCCGAAGCGTAACAATCTGACCAGTTTTTAATTTAGTACTTTCTCCATGTTCAGTAACAACCTTTTTATCAAAGATGTTATCGTTCTCTGTATTAAAGTCTAATTTATCTTCTGTATCTCCTTCTAAGAATATGGTATCACCCGCATCTTCGATGGTTACTTTACGCATCATCTGGCGAACGATAACTTCAACGTGTTTATCATTGATTTTTACACCCTGTAAACGATATACTTCCTGAATTTCATTTACAACATATTCCTGTACAGCGAAAGGTCCTTTGATTGAAAGAATATCTGCGGGAGCTGTCTGACCATCGCTCAATGCAGCACCTGCTTTTACAAAGTCGCCATCCTGCACCAAAATCTGACGGGTTAATGGCACTAAGTATTTTCTAACAACACCATCTTTTGCTTCCACGATAATTTCGCGGTTACCACGCTTGATATTGCCGAAAGCAACCACACCATCAATTTCGCAAACTACTGCAGGGTTACCAGGGTTACGTGCTTCAAATAATTCTGTTACACGAGGCAAACCACCGGTAATATCTTTCAGTTTACTTAATACCCTTGGAATTTTCACCAACACCTGACCCGCTCTAACTTTAGCGCCTTCTTCCAAAACAATATGACTGCCTACCGGTAAGTTGTAAGATTTATGTTCTTTACCATCAATGATAATTGAAGGTAATTTGGTTTTATCTTTTGTCTCAATAACCACTTTTTCTTTGTGACCTGTTTGTTCATCCGCTTCTTCACGAACTGTTACACCTTCAATCACTGCTTCAAACTTAAGTGTACCAACAATTTCAGATACAATTACATTATTAAAGGGATCCCATGTACAAATCACTTCACCCTTGGTAACTTTTTGTCCGTCTTTTACATTCAGCGTAGCACCGTAAGGAACGTTATTGGTAATTAATAAACGATCATTCTTCACATCCATGATACGTACCTCACCGGTACGGCCAATAACCACATTTATTTTTTTACCTTCTGCATCTTCAGTAGCCACCGTGCG
>JAYUBR010001253.1:0-3119 GCA_043740775.1 Ferruginibacter sp.
CCCCAATAACCCAGGAAATACATTTCATCATCAGAGTGATTCCATCCATCTGATAAATCCTTTGCTAAATCGGCAGCATCTTCCGGGGCATGGCCAATCTCTTTCATTGGCCGCATCAGGTTATCGAGGTAGCCGTATTTATTCATCAGCTCCAATGCTTTTTCTTTATATATTTTTTTGCCGGTAAAATGAAAGGCTGTTTGCAGCATCGAAACAATATTGGAAGAAGTAATCTTTCTGTCGCCAACCGTTTTCGGCATGGCATTTACATATTCCGGGTTCCACCTTCCCCAACGGGTAGGCTTGCCGTTCCAATCAATCATGTATAGATCATGCTCCACAATATGCTGCATCAAACCATCCATCAGTTTAATGGCTTTGTTTTTTATTTCGGGTACATCAATTAGTTCGGCGATTGTTCCAAACACAAACATATGCCCAATGGCTTCGTCGCTGCTGGTGGTAGATTTCCAGTCCCATTCAGGATTTTCTGCAGGCTTCCACTCTTTTGTATCTGATACCTCATATCCCCTTCGTTCATACGAACGGGATGGAAAACCTTTGAGGGAATTCACTGTATATAAACGCTCCATGGCATCCAATGATTCCCGGCAGTTTTGAAGCGCTTCAGGCGATTTTGTGGTCGCATACCGAAACACTTCAGCGCCTAAGTACATTGAAGTCCATAACCCATCATTATCCGAATCTTCCAGCGAACCGGTGTTAACATCACCATTTTTCATCCGTGTAATAGTGGCGTTAAAACCAAGCCTTATATGCCTTTCACGCACCTGTTGTTCATAATAGGCGGCTTTATGGGACAAGGTCATTTTTTCAAAATGTATTTCACCCAGGCCTTTATCCGTCAAAATTAACAGGGAATGATTGCTTCCTTCGGCAATATCAACAACTTTGTTGGATGGTATCCAACGCTTTGAAGCATAGTATTTATATTTACCATCTTTCTGTTCCACAAATGCGCCATTGGCCGAACCAAACCACAGTTGCTTGTTTATTTCTCTGATCACTGTCAGGTTCGGGCAAGGCAGGGCGCTGTGAATATTGTCCATTTTTTTTCCGGTACTGGCAGTCAGTTTAAAATAGCCATTGTGTGTTCCAACTACTACCTCGTTGCCGGTAAGTGCAAAACAGGTAAAATCATCGCCTTTGTATTTTAGAGAAGCCGTTTTATTATCAGGATTAAAAACAGTTATGGTATGTTCACTTAATAACCAGAACAGGGTTGTTTTTTTATCAAATAAAATATCAAGCAATTTATCTTCCGCCTTCCATTCTGATAAAAGTTTATCTCCTTTAATATATTGTACTGAAATTCCGTTGGAAAGAACAAAAGAAAAATCATTGCCCATGCTAATCAATGTTGCGTCAGGCAGGGTATTCAGCGTGTATAATTTACCCGCCCAGGCATTGCTAAAGATTGCCTTATCGTCAGCATACACAAACTGGTTTTGATATAAACCCAGGCTGCTTATTTTTTTATCAACCAGGGGAAGATAAGCTACATCCGGAACCAGTTGTCCGGGGTAAAGAAGCTGGCCGCCTGCTTTCTTTAAAACACCTTCGGAAGAAAGTACCTGCACAATTCCGTTGCGGTCACTCACTACTTTTTTTAAGGCAAGCTGGCCCCCATTTTTCACACCACTCACTGTGTATTTTATGCTATACCCCTGCAGGTAAGCTGTATCTCTAAAAACAGGCTGCCCATCGGCATTTGCAGCGAAACAGGCAAGCAGAAAATTAAGCAACAACAAAAAACAATATCCGGGTTTAATCATCATTATCATTTTATCGGTAAAAATATTATTGAATCATTTTAAGATACCGGCCCATCCAATAAGGGTATAGCCAAAATACAGGCTCTCTTTCTACATTGCCGGAACCTCCGACTGCGGTCCAGGGATTATTATCCCAGCGCACCGTATTCCGGATTTGTGGCGGAGGCAATTCACTTACCTGCAATTCATTCAACACCGGGCTATGCACCATGCTAACATCCTCCCTTTTACTATGGTCAATCTGCCAGTCAGTGAGATCCAGCGGAGTATTGATCAAAAAATCAACAGATGCCTGCTGTTCAACTTTTTTATTGCGGGCGTAACAATATAAAAAATTAAGAAGCGGATTTTTATCGCCTGTTCTATGCTTCATCCAGTTATCCAGATGGTGCTGATAAAAAGCAAGCAGGCGTGGGTCTTTTTCACAATGGAGCAAGATTGGGTACAGGTAAGCCTGCATCGTAACATCATAATAAATAAACCATGCAGGGTTTTGCTCAGTTAACGCAGCCATATTGTCGAGGTAATGTTCTTTGTTGATCAGTTGCAGATAGTGCTGCTGGTATTTTTCATCATTGGTACAATAATAAGCGAGTTTTAAAAACGCCAGCAGTTCCATCGAGTTTTCGCTTTTATCCTGTTGCCATTCCGGGTCTTCGTTGAGTGACTTTGGTGACCATACACCCCAGCGGGTATTCGTTCCATCTATGTCCATCATTGTATAATTGTGGGCTATTAAGTGGTCAACAAGTGAGGCTATGTGTTGGCGCACCACTACTTTTTCTTCTTCACTGGCCGCCAGTTGGTAGTAAAAATAATAGCCCATCATGTGGCCGCACCATTCGTCGCTGCTGGCATCTCCTTTCCATAACCATTGTCCGTCGGCTGACTTATGCCAGCGGGTTTCTACCGGCTTAAACCTGGGTTCATTCACCAACTCTTCTGCTTTTTCCTTTTCTGTGTAGGTTCGGTTTGCGTCATGCACTTTTTCCATCCATTCAACCGGCACCATGGTTCTGGCAAAATAACCATCGCCACCTGTTATATCCTTCAGTTGCTTTAAAAAGTGAAATGCTTTTTTTGCTTTTTCTCTGGCGTCTTCACTTTTTGTAACCGCATACCTAAAAGACTCCATGGCAAGATAATTGCCTGTGTACTCTCCATCGTTGTCATCATCCTCCGGCAACCATAGGGTGGTATCGCCAGCTAATGACATGCGACACTGACCTGATATCCATGGAGCACGAATGTGTCGCTTCATTTGTACGGTATAAAAATAGTCCTGCTTTTGGGCAAGGTTCATCCATCTTTTTTTAATTGCGC
>JAYUBR010001254.1:0-10078 GCA_043740775.1 Ferruginibacter sp.
ACTCACCTTACGCAAAATAAATCATAACCTTGTTCAATAAAATCGACTGACTGTGGAAAACTTTGTAGACTTATATACCGACTACCTGATATGCTCCGGTTCATACACTACAGCAACCGGTATGGCATCCTTGTTATCAATCAGGCATGATAAGATAACCCAACATTTATCGAAGGGTTTGTTCGACAGTAAATTTTTATGGCAATACAGTAAACCTTATATCAAAGAATTGACACAAAGCAAACAGAGTATAGTATTAAGTTTTGATGATTCCATTGAGGAGAAACAATACACTGATGAAAGCGATTTAGTTTGCTGGCATTACGACCATGTATTTAAGCGTTCTGTAAAAGGCGTTAATTTTCTAACAGCGTTGGTAGAAGTAAACGGTATGCGGCTACCCTGTACTGTTGAATTTGTAAAAAAAGATTTGTGGGAAACAGACACAAAAACGGGCAAACAAAAACGTAAAGCCAGCAAAACAAAAAACGAATTGTTTAGAGAAATGATACGGGCATGCGCAGATAAATGCAGGTTTGATTATGTGCTGGCTGACAGCTGGTTTTCATCAGTAGAAAATATGCAGGTATTAAAAGGCGAACTGAATGCTAATTTTATATTTGCCTTAAAAAGTAACCGTAAAGTGGCTTCAAGCAACCAAGACAAACAAAACAAATTATACATAAATATTGAATCGCTGCAGCCGGGACAGCAGACCGTGGAGGTTTGGCTCGAAGAGCTGGATTTTCCGCTGTTGCTCACAAAGCAAGTCTTCAAAAACGAGGATAACACAGTCGGCGAGTTGTACCTGGCATGCAGTGATTTGAATTTATCGTATGAGCTAATAACTACAATCTACAAAAAACGGTGGGGCGTAGAAAAATATCACAAGTCCATTAAAAGCAATACAGGCTTTGCCAAGTCACCCACAAAAAATATCAAAACGCAAACAAACCACTTTGTGTTATCTATTGTGGCATATGTAAAACTTGAATGGCTCAAACAAAGAACAGGAACAAATCATTTTGCAATCAAGAACAAAATTTATCTGGCTGCTCAACAAGCAGCCTACCTGGAACTTAAAAACTTATCAACACCTAAAGCAGCGTAAAGAACTTTTTTATAAGACAATGTTGCGTAAGGTGAGACACTTATTCAAACAACTATTTAGGCTTAATGCCGACCTGTCTGATTTTAATAAAGAAATCTTTTATGTGTCAACAGATAATGGGGTAGACCTTTATGTTACTACATACACAAATAGAATTGATATTGCAGGTTTGAAAGTGATCAATATCAATTTATATTTCTACGATGGTTCACTAATTACACTATATTTTCTGCTGGATGAATGTAAAGGTAGGTTTGACCAAGTAAGGAAAATACTAGAGATGAAAATTCAGAGGAAAGGAAAGAAAATACAACGTGAACATACAGCTGCATACAAATGGGACAATAGTAGAGAAGTTCTTGTAATATTAATTGACAAAGATGATGATAATAAAATCAAATTATATCATTCACTTTTGGAATATAGCGTATATTAATCATACTCTTATATTACAGTATGCTTGTAAATTTGCACTTTTTTGAAAGCCAATATGGTCTCCATTTTTGGAACCAAGTAAGTAGTATTTAAAAATATTTGGAATAAGGTATTAATAGTCAGCCCGGTTATCGCGCCTGGTTTGGGACCAGGAGGTCGCAAGTTCATATCTTGCCATCCCGACTTGACAGGTCATACTGGAATTATTCTGGTTTGTCCTCTTTTTATTTTGCTGGAACCCTCATCCATATTGTATTTCAGCCTAGTCACCTCATTAATACGATTAGTTCGAAGAGTGAATCCGTCGAAACTCATTTTTTCTGGGTATATCGAACTAATTATTTCCCGTTTCTTTTCTATATCTCCATTTTCATAAATGTAATCCAGCCTTAAAAGTGTTTTGATACCTTTATTCAGCAGGTCTTTTATCTCTCCGGTTTCATTATTTTCATTACCAAATTTTGCTTCCAGCTTTTCCAATTTACTTGCATAGTCTGCTTTCATTTCCCGAAAATCTGCTGGCTCAATTTGTTTTGAAGAAACCAAATCCCTGATATAAGAAAGCTTTTCTTCCAGTTCTTTTATTTGCGTTGTAATTTGTTTGGTATTATTCCGCAAATGACCGGCTTGTTCCTGCCATGCTACCTGCAAGGTTATTTTATACAATTCTTCCATTGCAGGCTTGGAAACATACTTTTTCAGTTCCTTTATAAATAGCTGATTAACATTATCAGCCCTGAAACGGCTTGTACACCCTCAAACACAATGGTAATAGGAATAATAATGTGTAATAGGAACTGTCCCGGCAGGTTGGTAAATATAAAGGCATGTTAGAAAAAGCATGTTTCCACTTTTTATAATCAGGCTTAAACCCCGCAGCATTTTCAATATTACGGCAAATAAAAAGCGTACCTGCAAAAAGTAAGATTTGTATTTGCATTGAACTGTGTATGATATATTGGATAACTTGTTCCATTATTTTTATTTTTTTAAAATACCAATGTAATGCCAAGGTATACACCATCACGTTTGGCGTAAGGGTTGTTTAAATAATTTAACCTCCGATAATATTCGATGCTCATGATATGAAAAATGTTTTCAATTCCCACGCTGGCTTCCATAAAAGGATTCTTGCCGATGAGGTTGAAATTTGAGCTCTTGTTATACTCAATATTTGCATTGTTCATATCGCCCCAATAACCATTGAATGAAAAACGCTCCCGCCATCCTAATTTTTGAATTAGTGGAATTTTATCAAACAAAGCACCTCCCAGCGAAAATCTTGTGTGCAGGCTGATATACCTGTCAGTCGCAAATTCATAAGGTGCCATTGTGTTGAACTGGTATTTGCTGGCAACATAGTATTCGTTTCCTGCAGGCACATTTAGTAAAATATAGGGAATGGTTCCAAATGTTTTGCCTGCTTGTAGCTTGTAATACAGGAAACTTTTTGGTGGCAGGCGTAGGCGCTGCTCAATTCCTACATCAATTTTCTGAAAACTAAACAGTGCTTTTCCTCCCTCAAAGCCAACAATATAATTGGCAGTGAGAATCGGAAAAAACGTACCCAGTTTTATTCTGTCGTAGTTTACAATTCTTGATTTTTCTTTGTGAGCATACCTGATACCAAACGATACCTCCGATACGGGTAATTTTTTTTCAAAAACACTGTCGTACGGCTTATCTAATGCGGGATTTACAGGCCGGTATTTAAAATCGAAAACCGGGTTTAATTCTTTATAACTTAAAGCTCCCCTTACGCTGAAATTTTCTGAAATATATTGTTCATGCTTTAGTAATATCTGGCTGGTATAGGTTCTTGTAAATGGTATTGGTTTTCTTAGTAAAGAGTTGATGATATTATCTTTATCCAACTCATCTTCATTGTCAATAATGAAATCATAATCTTCGCCGTAGGAGAGGGTTGTTTTTGTCCAGCGGGCTTCGTTCCAAACATATTTAGCCCCAAGCAGCCCTTTTAATTTTTTGTCTTTTAATCCAATGGCCCAGTAGCCGAAAATGTTTATTTTCTTGCTAATGCCAGGCATTGTCCAAAATCCTACACGAAATCTCCAACCTTCGATAGAATTTTTACTAAAGAAAGATGAGTAAGGCCCAAGACGTAATGTATTGCCAAAATCCCATGCGCCACTGCCGGCGAAAGCAACTAATTTTATATCTCTTTGAAAGCGCCTGTTTTCTTTAAGCGAATCTACCATTTTATAGATACCCTTTTCGTGGTTGGTTAATTCCTCGGGTCGGTTTTGCTGCCAGAATGCTTCCGGTTTGCTCCAGTTTGTAGTTTGTTCTTTTGTGATAAGGTTGCGAAAAATCGCATCCGGTTCCGTTGTATTCAAATTTAATTTGTTGGTAACAGTGGTGTTTTTAATGATAAACTTCATGCTGTTTTTGTTAACCGGAGTTGGTATTCCCAACAAGGCCAGGCCGCTTTCAAACTTTACTTCGGAGTAAAATTTAAATGGCACATACACCATATTGCCGGTGGCCGAATCACTTATCTGCCTGTATTCCTCATTGTAATTTATATCGGTAACAAAATTTAGATTGGCTGTTTTATTCAGGTGCATATCTATTGTTTCTACTGCCAGGCTGTTAGTGTTAATCCACATTGTACCAGTAAAGGCCCGTTCGTAAGATCGTTGTGGAACAAAGCGAATCTGCTGAAGCGTATCGTTATTATCTGATAACAATTTATTGCCTTCAAAGTAATTGTAATAGCTAAAGGCGTTTTTGTTTAACGGGCTTACATAAGTCTGATCAAAAATAGCTATCCAGTCATCATATACATTAAAGTGAAAATAAAACTTATCCAACTTGCTTATCAAATCGTCTGTTTTCAATCCCAGCTTCTTTTTTGCAATAATGTTTTCCCTGTCTATATTTGGTGAAACGGCATGATAATTATTGGCGATCGTCTCCGAAAAATATATCGGAAGTTCTTTATCATTTTTTGCAGTGCTGTCAATATCATCGTAAGTCTTCAGCATGAGGCTTTTTAGCCCGTTCGCCTTTGATTTTTGATAATCAATATTGTCAATGTCTAATTCGTTGCGGGTGTAGCGTTGATAGCTGTAGCTTCTAAAACGGGATGGATTATTTTCCTGTTTTTTGTTTATCACTTTTTCGATAAATGTTTTACCGGGCTTTTTTGAAACATTTATGACAATCCCCTCTATTGCACCAGGTTTAGTTTTCATTTCTACAACGATGGCAGTTGAACTGCCTTTACGTAATGCTATGCTAGCAGATTCAAAACCAACGCTTGTAACCTGCAGGCTATCATACCAACTGGTGCTGTGAATATTAAATGTGCCATCCATTTTAGACATCGTACTGCTGTTGCTGCCTTTTAAATGAACTGTAGCATTTTGCAAGGCTTGCTTATTTGTATCTGTTATTTTACCGGAAATAATAAAATTGGATTGGCTGAATAAACTATTTGTATAAAGTATGATTAAAACAAGAAATGAGAATATTTTTTTGAAATAATATGCCATAACAGGAATTGAGTATTATAATTTATTGTTGTCTTATACTGATTTTTATGCTGTAATTTTTTTATATAGTAGATACTTTCTGAGGAAATGGTTGGGTAACGGATAATCTTTTTGTAATAAGCAATGCAGCCATTACCTGAATTTTAATTGTTAGAGTCATTTAACAATTTAAAACCCAACTATTTGTTTTAAATACATCCACTGATATTTTTAATGACACGGAATTAAATATTAAAAAAACAAAAAAAAAAAACATGAAAAAGTAACAGGTTTATTTCTTGCATTGTCTGCCGTAACAATCACTGTATCTGCACAAAAATTAAAAGAATCCGAAGTGAGGGTAGCTGTAATTAAGGTTTTTGAAAAAGAGCATCCAGGCATTAAAGGCGAAAAATGGGAAAAGGAAAAAGGAGATTACGAAGTGGGCTTTATGAACAACAAAGTTGCAACTACAGCAGTATATGATGCCAAAGTTTTTTTTAAAGAATCGGAAGTTGAAATTAAAGCAACCGAATTACCTGCCGCAGCAACAAGTTACATTGCAATAAAGTACAAAGGTGCTAAAATTAAAGAAGCCTCCAAAATTACCAAAGCCACCGGAGAGATAAATTATGAAGCTGAAGTAAATGGTTCTGACGTAATTTTTGATATGAAAGGAAGATTTATTAAAACCATAAAAAAAACAGATTAAAGGTTGGGTTTAGGCATATTACTACAGGTTAAAAAGGGCACTTCCGTTATGAGGGGAAGTGCTTTAGTTTTAACCGTTTTTTGTGAATTAACTTCCGGGCAATAGATTTATTCAGTTTATCTACAGTATTCGCTGTTAATATTGTCTTCATTGGCTATTAGGTACATTTATATCATAAAAAGGTAAAAATATTTTCATACATACCCAACCATTTCTACTCGGTACTACCACTATGTTAGTAAACCCAACTGTTATATTGAACAATGAAACTGAACTGATACAATCCTGTATTGATGGGGACAGATATTCCCAGAGCCAGTTGTATGAGTTGTTTGTTCCAAAAATGTTTGCCGTATGTTTACGGTATTCTAAGAACAGGCAGGAGGCGGAAGAAATAGTACAGGAAGGTTTTGTACATGTATTCAAATCGCTACGATCGTTTAAACATGAAGGCTCTTTTGAAGGGTGGATAAGAAGGATAATGGTGTATTGCAGTATAAAATATTTTAGAGGGAAAACAAAAATGCATCCTGTGGTAAATATAGAATATGCAAATGTAGAAGAAGTGAATAACGAAGATGTAATATCCCGGTTAGGCAGAAAAGAATTACTGAAAATGGTTCAGGCATTATCTCCTGCATACAGAATGATATTTAATCTATATGTTTTTGAAGGAATGAAACACCGAGAAATTGCGGAACAGTTAGGAATTTCAGAAGGCACTTCAAAATCCAATTTTTTTGATGCAAAAACTATTTTACAAAGAGCAGTAACCAACAGCATGAAAATAGCTAAACAAAATATTTAATTATGGATGAAAATTTACACAATATTGAAGATTTATTCAGGAATGGACTTGAGGATAATGAAGATGTGCCATCACCCCAGGTGTGGAAGGATATTGATAACATTCTTGATAAGGATAATGTAGTAAACATCAAGAAAAAGTACGCTACTATGAAACGGCTGGCTATACTTTTATTGTTGCTGGTATTGGGATTCAGTGTTTATGAATTAAGTATGAAACATAATAGTGGAGGCATCGCAAAAGGAAATCGGAATGATTCAAATAACGAAGCAATTAATAAGAGTAATGACAGGCGGACTGCATTGCCACCAAATCCCCAATCTAAAAATCCAATTGATTCAATAAACCTGAATAATAAAGGAAAAGAGAATAGCCCACTTGATAATTCTGGTGATAATAATACTGCAAATAATAATCCACCAATACAACCCGGTAACAATACTGTAACTGTAAATAAAAACGCAGCTAATACCAACAGCAATTCCTCAACACAAAAAGATAACGTTGATAAAAACAGCAGCGTTGACAATACAATAGGTGATATTAGTATACCGGAGAATAAATTTAAGAAAAAAAATAAGCAAGACATTAACAGCAATACCATTGCAGATAATATTATCCCTTCAAAAAATAAACGAAAACTTAGTGATAAAGGTGCTTACAGAGTTAAAATCAGCAGCACTGTACCAACAGAAGATGAGCAACAGACTGTAATAAATAATGATGAAGATAAAACCAATTTGAAAACAAGCCGGTTAAAGCGGTTAAGCCCTGCAGCCATTAACAAAATAAAAATGGATAGAGATTCTGTTGAAGCAATAAAATTATTACAATCACTTGCTGTTAAAAAGGTTACTCCTCTGGTTGATACAAAAAATGATGTAGCTACAAATACAAAAAAGAAAGAGACCAAGACCTCAAGGTTTTCTATCATACCTTTCTTTTTGCCGGATATTGCCTGGTATCGTTTGCTGGAAGATAAGCCGGACAATCCACCAGATAACTTAGCCGCAATTGAAAAAAGTGAAAAACATGAATTTTCGTCAACTGTAGGTGCATTGGTTGATTATAAGCTAACTAAACATTGGAGTTTACAATCGGGGCTTACTTACTCCAATACTAATATTACCGTAGCACCTAAAGAGATTTATGCCCAATCAGATAATGCAGGCCATGTAAAATACCGTATCAACACATCATCTGGTTATGGTTATGTGTTGCCATCTTTTAGCAGCAATCCTGCTGTAGGCGATAGTTTGTATGCGTTTACTTCAACACATACGCTCAACTATATAGGCATCCCTCTTGCCTTAAAATATCATATTACAAAAGGCAAATTCAGTTTTAATGCAATAGCAGGGCTTTCTGCCAACATTTTAACAAGAGGTAAAATTGAAACACTATTAGAAAAAGGCGTTAATAACGAAACGGAAGTTATAAATAATTTGCAGGGGTTAAAGAAAATATATTTAAGTGGATTGGCTGGTTTTGGAGTTGACTATAATTTTAATAAAAAACTGGCATTAAGCTTTACACCAACATACAGGTTTGCATTAAATTCTATCAATCGGGGTACGCCGGTAAAATCCTATCCCAACTCCTTTGGCGTAGCTATTGGATTAAAAATAGAGTTATAAAATGTTAAGTGATGAAACCCTCTGTTATTTATTTCTTCTCATATCATTTATTGCGTTAGTAGTGTTCATAAAATTATGGCCCTCAAAAAATACCATTCAGCAACCTGCCATTTTAAAATACCAAAAGTATGATTTACTAAAAAGTAATACAACAATACTTACAGTTAAAGAATTTGAACAGGAAATCGCTCAGCTTTCATTAAATAACTATGAGTTTACTGTTTTAAAAGAATTATATGAATTTGTAGAACACCAGACCCCCTTACCTGATAAAGCATTCGTAATTCTGATGGAGTATGAAGTGTCTGAACCGGTAAAAGCGTTAATAATAACGTTGACACAATACAAGAAAAGCATACTCTTTTTTAATCCCTCATTACAAATTATTGACGTGGATAAAAAAATCACATCGCATAAAGAGTCGTCAAAGAATACAACCCATTGCTAACAATAACTTATTAGTGCCTTCACAAAATATATTTTTACTATTACCCAACCAGGTAATTAATTAACTGCTACTGATAAATTATGTAACTCAATATTTGAAAGCATTTTTAAAATAGCTTTTAATTTTAAACAATCTAAAAATGAAAAAATGAAAAACGAAGGCTTGAAAACATTCATCACCATTGCGAAATTATCTGTGGCAACTATTTTAACTCTAATTATTACTATCGCTTTTTCATCCTGCGATAAAAAAGATGTGGCAGCCTCTACAGCAGTATTAAGAACAAAAACAATTGTTTTAAATGCTACTTCCGGTAACACACAATCAGGATCGGCAGTTATTGCGGAAAATGCTGATCACAGTTTTAACATCAATATCACCTTACAAAATACGGTAAAAGATACAGTGATGGTTATGCATATTCACAATGGAAGTATAGCCTCACCAGGCTCAATTGCTATCCCATTAACGAGTATAAAGGGTACAGGTAGTTCCGCTTCCGGCACTACTTTAAATATAAAAACCGCTGCATCAGCAAACGGTACTGCAACGGCGGTTACTTACGATAATATCATAACCTACTTAGGGTATTTCAATGTTCACTACAGCACTGTACAAATAGCCAAAGTAGTTGCCAATGCTAACATTAAGTAATCAATTAATAAAATTAACAGTATGAAAAAAATAATTTTAATCCTTTTAGTCACTGGAACCATAGTCTTTTCCTGTAAAAAAGACAGCCAGGAAACAACAAAAAACCTTTGCCCCATAATAGTGGAAAACTTAGTGCCGCAGGTAGTTAAAGATTCTTTTGCAGTAAGGTATCCTGCAACTATTGTAACAACCTGGTTTTATAAAGACAGTTCAAGCTATTGTGCCTTATTTACTGTAACTACGGTACAAAAATTGGCACAGTTTGCTACCAATGGAACCTTTATCAAAGAAGATATTGAAACGCATCAGGAAGGTGAACATCAAGATAGCACAGGAACCAGCGGTAAAACATCTACTGGCTGCGAATGTGAAACACATAAAGAAGGCGATTAAGCATTTTCATAAACAGAGGGTTTATTTTTTAAGGCCCCTCATTCTTCATTGTGGGGGGCCTCTTTTTCGAACTAAATTATGTTGGTGTAACAGAATTCATTCTTTTCATGGTAAAAGATATTGCAATAGCTCTTACTCCAAATAAATATCACATTAATAAGGAGGTGTCATAAAAAATCTTTTAAGCACAATTCGTGAAACAAAAACTATTGCTACTGTTTATATCGGCGCTACCATTTTTTGCTATGGCACAAAAAAAAATTACTGTTAGTGGTTATGTAAAGGATGTAAAGACAGGTGAAACTATAATTGGAGCAAGTGTGTATATCAGTAATGAAAAAAGAGGCACCACCACCAACTCCTATGGGTTCTATTCTATTTCG
>JAYUBR010001255.1:0-3108 GCA_043740775.1 Ferruginibacter sp.
TTTTACCTGCTGTAATTCGGCGCTTCTTTGGTAATGGCAATGTCGTGTGCATGACTTTCCCGCATACCGGCGTTGGTTATTTTTACAAACGTTGCATTCTGCAAAGTCTTGATATTGCTGGCGCCGCAATAACCCATACCTGCCCTTAAACCACCGGTATACTGATATACAATTTCTTTTAGTGAGCCTTTAAAAGCAACCCTTCCTTCAATACCTTCCGGTACAAATTTCTTTATATCATCTTCTACATCCTGAAAATAACGATCGCTGCTGCCCTGTGCCATTGCACCCAGCGAACCCATGCCGCGGTATTGCTTAAACCGTCTGCCTTCGTAAATAATAGTTTCACCGGGGCTTTCTTCTGTACCTGCAAAAACATTGCCCATCATAACACAACTGGCACCTGCGGCCAATGCTTTTACCATATCGCCGGTATAGCGTATACCGCCATCGCTGATGATGCCTACATTCTTTCCTTTCAATGCAGCGGCAGCTTCCATAACAGCGGTAATTTGTGGTACCCCTGTACCGGCAACTATACGGGTGGTGCAGATAGAACCCGGTCCTATACCCACTTTTACTGCATCGGCACCTGCATCTGCCATTGCTTTTGCACCTGCTGCTGTACCCACATTTCCGGCAATAATCTGTATGCCTTTGATTGTTTTTTTAATCAGTTTTACTGTATCTATTACCCCCTTGGTATGGCCATGTGCACTGTCCAGGCAAATAAGATCAACACCTGCTTTATGTAATGCAGTAACCCTGTCCAATGTATCTTTTGTTATGCCTACACCAGCACCAACGAGTAGTCTTCCAAAAGAATCTTTTACTGCATTGGGATGACTTTTTAATTTTAAAATATCACCAAATGTTACCAGGCCAATCAGCTTTCCCGCTTTATCAACCACGGGTAATTTTTCAATTTTATTTTTTTTGAAGATGATTTCTGCTTTTTTCAGATCGGTTCCTTCCGGTGCAGTAATGAGGTTTTCTTTTGTCATTATCGTGCTTACCTTTTCCTTGTAATTGGTTTCAAAACGAAGGTCGCGGTTGGTAAGGATGCCTAATAATTTTTGTGCACTATCTACTATCGGAATGCCACCAATTTTATTTTCTCTCATCAGGCGGATCGCCTCGCCAATGGTAGCATCCGGGCTCAATGTAAGCGGATCTAATATCAATCCATTTTCACTGCGCTTCACTTTTTTTACCTGGTCGGCCTGCTGTTCGATACTCATATTTTTATGCAGTATGCCAAGGCCGCCTTCTCTTGCCAGTGCGATGGCGAGTGCTGCTTCCGTAACTGTATCCATTGCTGCACTCAGCATGGGCACATTTAATTTGATGGATCTGGTGAGTGTTGCGGTGATATCTACTTCCCGTGGTAGTACATCTGAGTAGGCAGGCATGAGTAAAACGTCATCGAACGTTAAGCCCTCACCGAAAAATTTTTTTGATTTTGTTTGAGCTGGAGTGTTGTTTATTATTGCCATAGGCAAAGATATACCAAAAATCAATTCACCCAAAGCGAAAGCAATTTTCAAAGTATTCACCTGCTTATTTTATACACTTTGCCCGGCAAACTATCTACAACTCCATTCATTTCCAGCATCAGCAAGGCTGCGGCCATGGCACTGCTGCTGAGACCACTTTTAAAATATAACTGATCTATCTGGATGATTTCCTGTTGTTGCAAAATATCAACTACTATTTTTTCATCGGCAGTAAATTCTAAAAATAATTCCCTTTGTTTTTTGTGGGCTGATTTTGTTTGCGGTTTCCAGTTCATCATTTCAAGCAAATCATCACCGCCGGAAATTAAAGAAGCTTTATTATTTTTTATTAAATAATTGCAACCTTCACTTTTAATATCGGTTGTTTTACCAGGGATTGCAAAAACATCTTTGTTATATCCATTGGCTAATTCGGCAGTAATTAATGAACCTCCTTTTTTGCCGCTTTCAATTACTATCAGCGCATCGCACATGCCTGCCACAATGCGGTTGCGCTTGGGGAAATTTTGTTTATCGGGGTTGGTATTTCTTAAAAATTCGGTGAGTAATCCACCTTGTTCTACCATTTGTTTGGCCAGAGTTTTATTTTGCGGCGGATAAATTCTGTCAAGACCATGTGCCAATACACCCACGGTAAGAAGGTTGTTTTTTAAAGCTGCTTTATGGGCAATGGTATCAATGCCATACGCAAGCCCGCTTAATACCAACACGTTTTCTGACTGTAATTCTTCTACCAGTTTTTCACAGGCTGCTTTGCCATAATCACTGTGGTTGCGGGTGCCTACAATTGAAATTATTCTGCTGGTATTTAAATTGGCAGCTCCTTTATAAAACAGCAATAGCGGACTGTCGTAACAGTTTAATAATCGCTGTGGATAATTTTTATCAGTTATAAAAAGCGGAGTTATTTTATATTGTTCAATAAATTTTATTTCGGCTTCACTGCTGGTAAAATCAGTAAATGATTTTATGCTGCTGGCCCTCACTGTACCCATGCCTTCTATATTTTCAAGTTCCTTTTTTTTAGCTTTAAAAACCGACTGGGCATCACCATAAATATTTACCAATGCCTTGGCATGTACGTCACCAATATTGGGCACCAGCGTTAATGCAATTTGATATACTAAATCAGACATGGCGAATGCAGATTGATAAAAATAGAGCAATAATAAAAAACTTTTTACCAAAACGTAATATTAATTGCTGGTCACACTTAATTCTGTTCTTCTGTTCAGTGCTTTGCCTTGTTCTGTGTTGTTATCTGCAATGGGTTTTGCGGCGCCAAGGCCTTTAAACTGCAGGCGTTCCCTGGCAATTTGTTTGCTGTCCAACAGGTAATTTACAACGGCCAGTGACCGGCCGTTTGAGAGAACCAGATTGTCTTGTGGTTTACCTACATTATCGGTATAGCCGCTTATTAAAATTTTCAGTTTGGGATTGTCATTCATTAACTGAATCACCTTATCCAGTTCAACAATGGAGGCTGGTTTTAACTCCGTTTTTTTTGTGTCGAAAAAAATATTTTTTAAAATGATGGATGCTCCGGCTTCAATTGGCTGTAGTGGAATATCTGCAGTATAAACCGAATCGC
>JAYUBR010001256.1:0-3107 GCA_043740775.1 Ferruginibacter sp.
GCTTTAAACCAGATGGTTTCGCCGGGATTGTAATACAATTTGTCCATGTGCAGGTGAATTTTTTCCTGAGGGTAATTTTCATCTAAAATGTTCAGCAAAGAATCAATACGCTGTGCTTGAAGGGTGGTAAAGCAAGCGGTAAAAAAAATATAGAAAGCTGTAATTTTATAAAAGCTGTTTTTTATCATTGTAATTAATTTCGGTTTGTTTGCGGTTAACAAAGTAACTGGTTGTGCGGCATTAAAGTTATTAATCAAATGCTAAAGTAAAATAAAAAAAGCCCGTGAAGGGCTATAGATCAGGTTCAAAATATCTTAGTCTTTGCGGGGAGGGGGCTGTAAATCGCTTACGCCTATTTTCTTGATATCGTCATCGTATGTATCCGGCTTTTTTTCCAATAGAGCTTTTACATACAAATAACCGCCGAAAGCGCTTACTATACCCATTGCCAGCAAGCCATACAAATTGGCATTTCCAAATAGCAGCATACCTAAAAAAAGGCCAATAAATTCAGCTATCAGCCAACCTGCTATGGTGTACCATTTCCATCTGGCAGGCGACAAACCTTTTTGTGCGGCCAGTTCTCCATTTTTTTTACAAAGAAAAAAAAGTGCTATTATTTCAATCATACAGTTATAATTATTATCTGCAAAATTAACCAACTTAAAATGGTTGTTTACTTTTTTTAACAATCCATTCTTTTATTGGTTACCATACAGTTTAAGTGCCAGTTTTACAGCTTCATAAGCATTAATAATTTTACCACTGCTGCACAATTGCTGCATGGTCACTTTTTTATCCCCACCCGGAATGGTTACTTTTTCTTTAACAACATACCCTGTTTTCAATAACAGGTCAATCATCTGCTCCGGTGTTAATTGTGGAAAATAAGATTTTAATAAACCCGCCACACCAGCCGCAACGGGGGCCGCCATACTGGTACCATCAAAAGCTTCGTACCCATTATTGAATGTGGTGGAGTTAATATATACGCCGGGTGCAAAAATATCTACCAATTGCCCATAGTTTGAAAAGGGAGCTATTAGAGAACCCGTACTGTAATCGCCGCTGGCACCAATGGTTAAGTAGTTGGTTGCCCTCGTGCCATCCATAAAAACCGGGCCCGGATAAAAAGGCTCTTCATCAATATCTTCCCCGTCATTGCCTGCGCCATGCACCAGCAAAACACCCTGTGCGGCAGCATATTTTACCGCATCGTCCACCATTTTTTTATAGGGTGAAACTGGCTTACCAAAACTCATGTTGATAATTTTTGCACCATTATTAACTGCATATCTTATGGCCAATGCCACATCTTTATCATGCTCATCACCACCAGGCACAGCTCTTATAAACATGATGCGTACATTATCCACTATACCATCCACACCAATGTTGTTATTGCGAACTGCCCCGATAATACCGGATACATGTGTACCATGGTTTCCGGCATGATCGTACAAATTATTGTTGCCATAAATGCTGTCTTTAATGTCTTCGTATTTATCTTTTGTCAGGGCTCCCCTGTAATCTACCGGCTCGTCTTCCATCCTTTTTTTATTGGCCAGTAAATTGTTTTTATAGGTATCTACTTCACTGATAAATGCCGTATTTGTGACTGATGAATCCTCCGTATTTTTAAATAAATCTTTCCATACAGCTACGGCCCAGCCAAGGCTATCCGTTGCTTTAACCGGTAAGATGCTGACTTTTGTAAAAGTTGTTTTATTAAGATAAGAAGTAATGAGCCGGTTGGAAATTTGTATACCAGCCGAAAATTTTTCAATACCAGGATAACTTTTTTTATATTCCTCGTACTGTTTGTTCAGCAACTTTTCAGCCCGTTTAAATTGTTGAAACAAAAACTTTTTTTTAGCAGGAATTTCAGCTTCAGTTTTGCCTTCAAATTCATTTTTAAAATGATGGTAAACCCTTGCAATTTCATGGGTATTCATCCCCAGGTTTTCGCCACTGGCTGTACCGCAAAAATTCCATCCATGTATGTCATCGGTATAACCATTGCCATCGTCATCTTTTCCGTTGCCGGGTATTTCCTTGGGATTGGTCCATAAAACGCTTTTCAGATCTTCCTGCAAAGTATCAATTCCACTGTCTATTACAGCAATTATCACCTGCATACTTTTTCTATTGGCCAATAATTCGTAGGCTTCTTTTACGCCGGTACCTACATAACCATCCTGTTGATAATTGAGTAAATGCCAGCCTTTTAATTTGGGATGAACAGTGGTTGGCTGTGCGAACACATCTGCAAAAAATAGCGATATAAAGGAAAGTACAATTATTTTTTTACTCATGGGTATAATTTAGGGCAGCTAAGGATGGTGGCTGTAAATGTATTCAAAATAAAAAACCGGCACTGCCTGATGCCGGCTTTTTATAATAAAATGTAACAGGTTATGCTACCAGGTCTATATCAAAGTTTACCAGTTGTACAAATTCGCTCAGCCTGGTATCAATATCTTTTTTGATTATTTCCTTCATCCTGTTGGGGCCAAATTTTTCAACGCAAAAACTTGCCATGGCACTGCCCACAATCACTGCAGTTTTCATATTGGAAAAACTGATGTCTTTTGTTTTGGCAAGATGACCGATAAACCCTCCTGCAAAAGTATCACCGGCACCAGTTGGGTCAAACACTTCTTCCAAAGGTAAACCGGGAGCAGAAAAAACATGGTTTTTATGAAACAACAATGCACCATGTTCTCCCTTTTTAATTACTAAAAAAGCGGGCCCCATATCCATAATCACTTTGGCTGCCTTAACCAGCGAAACTTCGCCACTTAGTTGCCTTGCCTCGCCATCATTTACCATCAATACATCCACTTTTTTTAATACTTCTTTCAAACCATCCAATGCAATTTCCATCCAAAAATTCATAGTGTCCATTACAATCAGTTTTGGCCTCACTTTTAACTGACTGATAACGCTTAATTGTATGGCCGGCGATAGATTACCCAGCATTAAAAACTCTGCGCCCTGGTAACTTTCAGGCACTATGGGGTTAAAATCTGCCAGTACATTCAGGTCGGTAACCAGTGTATCCCTGGTGTTCATATCAGTATGGTATTTGCCACTCCAGAAAAAAG
>JAYUBR010001257.1:0-10066 GCA_043740775.1 Ferruginibacter sp.
GTGATTGAACTGCTTAAATAATTATGAGTTATGAATTATAAGTTATGAGTTGGAGGTAGCTATCATCAAAACTACAATAGGCTTCTGCATTATCACTACCAAAGGTCAGTTGCTGTACATTGGCAAAATGAATTTCGCAATGAAATTAAATAATGTCTACATTATTTGCCTGCAAAAAGAAGGAATTGATTTTTTATAATGATAGGCACTTATAAAAATGCTGTAACCAATAGCACGGGAAACAAGAATACTTTCATCATTTTTGTAAATAATTACATAAAGATAAGAGCCGGTTTTATTGCCTGCTAAAAAATTGTTATCTACTTATTTTCAAGCCCCTAATTTTGCAAACCAACCATTTAAAAATGAGAAATATTTTTATAGTAATTATTATAGTTTCCGTTTGTTGTATGGCCTGTAACAATGCGGCTATTAATGTGGATAAGGCATCAATGCCAGCACAGGAACAACAGTTAAGAAATGTCATCAGTCAATTCCCTGATTCAATGTTGCTTAAGGAAAACCTGATACAATATTTTAGAGATAGCAGTAATTTTAAAAAGGCAATTGCAGAAACAGAAAAAGCTATCCAAAAAGATTCAATCAACGCAAGACTTTGGGATATAAAAGGGCAATTGCATTTTGAAAATGCCGATACAATCAATGCGATTAAAGATTTTGAAAAAGCATTCACCATTGATGCGCAACCCAAATATATAATCTCCTTGGGAGCACTCTATGCACAAGCAAAGAATTCATTGGCTCTTACAATGGCCGATGCGCTTTTGCACAATCCAAATGCCAAAGCAGAAAAACAAGCCTTATTCATTAAAGGGCTTTATTATTCTTACATTAAGGGCTATGAAAAAGCAATTCCATTTTTTGATACCTGTCTGACCATTGATTATACTTACACCGATGCTTATAAAGAAAAAGCCAAATGCCTTTATCATCTTGCCAAATATAAAGAAGCCATTCAATCGTTAAATAAAGCGGTGGCACTGCAAAGCTCCTTTGAAGAAGGCTATTACTGGCTTGGGAGATGTTATGAAAAATTGAACCAGCCCCAGGATGCTATTGAGAATTACAAGACAGCGGTGCAGATTGACCCTGATTATGCGGAAGCGAAAGAGGCGTTGGCTAGGGTGAAATAATTAATAATTAATAATGAAGAAGCAAAATTAATTGTACCCTTTTAAAATTATTTATAAGTTCATGCTGGTTTTGTTGACTGCACAAGTGTGTGTTTAATTTAATTTCGATGCCCTTAACTTTGCTATCCAATAACATCAAACATCAAACATCAAACATCAAACATCAAACATCAAACATCAAACATCAAACATCAAACATCAAACATAAACATAAAACATCAAACATAAATATCAAACATCAAACATAAACATCACAAATATGGCTCTTATTGCTCCCTCCCTTCTTGCTGCAGATTTTTTACAATTACAAAATGCATGTGATATGCTGAATGAAAGCCAGGCAGACTGGTTTCACCTCGATATCATGGACGGACGCTTTGTACCAAACATCAGTTATGGGCCTATGCTGGTAAATTTTTTTAGAAGCACTACCAACAAAACATGTGATGTGCATTTAATGATTGAAGAACCTGAACGATATACGCAGGCTTTTAAAGATGCAGGTGCCGATATTTTAACGGTGCATTACGAAGCCTGTACCCATTTACACCGCAACATTCAGCAAATAAAAAGCATGGGCATGAAAGCGGGTGTAGCATTGAATCCGCATACACCAGTTGAATTGTTAAAAGATATTTTGCAGGATATTGATATGGTGTTGCTGATGAGTGTAAACCCTGGTTTTGGTGGACAGTCTTTTATTCCGCATACCATCAATAAAATTAAAAGAATGCGGGAAATGATTGATGAACAATTGCTACATGTTACCATCGAAATTGATGGCGGGGTAACATTGGAAAATGCAAAACTCATCATTGATGCAGGCGCAGATGTACTGGTAGCAGGCAGTACTGTATTTAAAGCTGCTGACCCTATTGCAACCATTGCAGCGTTAAAAGCTATTTAAGCGAATCTGCAACCTGTAACAAAACCTCAGCAGATTGCCGTACCCAATTGGGCTCGTCCCGGTTCCATTTGTATTTTTTTTCAATGATTTTTTCCAGCATTTGCTGCCCTTGTACGGCCTGTTCTTTATTGTAAAAACACTCAATCCATTTTTGGCCCAACTTATCTTTATTGGTAATAGATATGCCTCCTTTGTACCATTTAAAACAAGTAGGAACTCCGTAAAAAGAAATGCGGGTTGCCCTGCGGGCGGCATTATCCTGTAAAAATTTATTGTAAAAAAGAACACATTGAATGATGCGGCTTTTCAGTTCGGCATGAGTTTCCAAATGGTTTGGTTTAATTCTCCATTTATTGTTTTCCGGATAAAAAGGATCATCCAAAATGGTTGTATGTTTTTTGCCATCCCCTATATATTTCACTGGTTTTTCTTTTCCCGCTTTTAACAGCAGGCTTTTAACACCGATTGCATTTAAGCCAAGATTATTTTTAGAACCATCATCAAAAACAAGGTGAATCAGTTTTGTTTTTTCATCTAATATCCATCTACCCGTTTTCATCTTATCACGGGGATTTTGAACCATTAAACCATCCTCAAAAAAACAATAACTGTGAAAAGGAATTTCAAGATCAGCATTACTACCACTGATATAGTTCAATATACCATCATCCACATCTTCTTTATTTTCCCAGTTTTGGCAAAGCAACTGTGGCAAACTGTTGCCTGCAGATAAATTTAGCAACGAGCTGGAAATGCTGTCAGCCGCCGAAACTTTTGATGCTTTTTTGTTATTACCATTATTACAACCACAAAAAATGATTACCAATACAAATACAATGAGTGTTATATTTTTCAAATTCCTTTTTTTCAAAAATACTCAGAAGCAATCAAATTTTTACCAGCAGCTTTATTAAAACATAAAATATTTACCTTCACGCAATGAGAGTACTTACCTCACTGGTATTAGCCCTGTTTTTTTTAACTGCATCAGCCCAAAAAAAAATTGCTTTTGTAAGCGGCCAGGTAATTGATGAAAATGAAAACCCATTGGCAAAAGTATCGGTAGTAATATTAGGTAAAACCACCGGTATTGTTACAAACGACAGTGGCTTCTTTCGCATAAAAGTAACCGCGGCAAAGTCAATCGCCCTTATTTTTTCTCATACAGGTTACGCAGAAACGCAGAAAAATTTTTATTTAAGCGACAATGAAGAAGAACGGATTACAATACGTTTACAAAGAGATGGTAAAACATTGAAGACTGTTATTGTAACCAACGACAGAGAACGAAAAGAACTGGGCTTAACTAAAATAAATCCAAAAAATGCGATTGTATTACCCAGCACTACCGGCGGTATAGAAGGGTTGATAAAGATACTGGTGGGTAGCAATAACGAACTCACTTCACAATACAATGTACGGGGTGGCAATTACGATGAGAACCTGATCTACATCAATGATTTTGAAATTTTTCGTCCATACCTGGTACGCAGCGGCCAGCAGGAAGGGCTTAGTTTTATCAACCCCGAACTGGCCAGGAATGTTAATTTTTACAATGGAGGTTTCCAGGCAAAGTATGGCGATAAAATGAGCAGTGTGCTGGATATTCAATATAAAAAACCAAAAACTTTTGGGAGCTCTGCGTACATCAGTTTGCTTGAACAAGGCATGCATCTGGAAGGTTCTGCCAAAAACGAAAGGATAACTTACCTCGTCGGTGTTCGTAATAAGAGCAACCGCAATTTATTAAGCAGCCAGCAAACGCAGGGTTCCTATATCCCGTCTTCTACCGATATACAAGGATACCTTACTTATAAACTCAATGAAAAATGGCAACTTGAAATGCTGGGTAATTTCTCTGCCACAAAATTTACATTGATACCGCAATCGGCTCAAAAAACAACCTCGGTTTTTTCCCCGTTGTTTACTGCCAATCTTGGGCTGGATATATTTTTTGATGGCCAGGAAAAAGATGGCTACAACACCAGCCTCATCGGGTTAACGGCAGTACATCAACCCAATAAAAAAGTACAGATAAAATGGATGCTGAGCCGTTTTGAAAATAAAGAAAATGAAAATTTTGATATCGGCAGTGCTTACTTATTTGGTGACCGTGACTTTGATAATACCAGCAGTACCTACGGACAAATTGTTAATCCGCTGGGTGCCGGTTTTTACCAGAATTATGGCCGCAACAAATTAGATATTACCGTATGGAATGCCGGTGTAAAAGGTAGCATTGACAAGGGAAAACATTTTATACAATTTGGCAACAGCATAGAACAAACGAAAATTACAGACAAATTATTTGAATGGGAATACCAGGACAGTGCTGGATATTCCTTACCTGTGAACACCAATAACGTAAGTACATTTTTAAATACTTCAGCCAACCTTACCATACAAAAATACAGTGGCTATGTGCAGGACAATATCAATTTTGTAAACAGTAAAAGAGATATTTCGCTGCAGGGAGGCATACGGTATAATTTCAATTCACTCAACAAAGAATTTTTAATCAGCCCACGTGCGCAGGTAAGTGTTAAACCCAACTGGAAAAAAGATATGGTGTTTAAACTGGCTGCCGGTGTTTATGATCAGCCACCGTTTTATCGTGAATTAAGAAGGTATGATGGCAGTTTGAATAAGGCCGTAAAATCTCAAAAAAGTTACCAGGTAGTGGCGGGTATGGATTACAATTTCATTTCAGGCGAAAGGCCATTCCGCATCACTGCAGAAGCTTACTATAAAAATTTACAGGATGTGATTTCTTATGACATTGACAATGTGCGCATCCGCTACTCAGGTGAAAACAATGCCAAAGCCTATGCGTATGGAGTAGAAACAAGGTTGTATGGCGAACTGGTAAAAGATGCAGAAAGCTGGCTGAGTATTGGGCTGATGCGGAGTAAGGAAAACATTGAAGGCGATCATTATTATAATTATGTAAATTCCGCCGGAGAAACCATTACTTCAAAAACACCCGACCAGGTACCGGTGGATAGCATGCGCCAGGATGTAGGCTGGGTAAGGCGCCCAACAGACCGATTGATAACCGTAGGTTTATTTTTACAGGATTATTTATCTACCAACAAAAATTTTAAAGTGCACCTGAATATGATTTATGGGAGCAATATGCCGTACAATATTCCCAATAGTACCCGGTATAGGAATGCCCTCATCATTGATCCTTATTTAAGAATTGACATTGGTTTTAGCGCCCTGCTGCTAAGTGAAAAAAATAAACGCAGAAGTCATAGTCCGTTTAAAGATTTTGAAAATATCTGGGCCAGTTTTGAAGTATTTAATTTAATTGACCGGCCCAACACCATCAGTTATCAACTGATAAAAGATTTTAGCAACACAGTATACAGCATTCCCAACAGGCTTACACCAAGACTGGTAAACTTTAAAATTGTGGGCAGGTTTTAATTTTTTTATTGATCTAATTGTTACTGATTACACTAAATTTTTATCGCCCCTTGTCTTTGCTTCTTTCAATAAATCATTCTCGTTCAGGGCTTCAGACCTCTTGCCATTCGTTACTAATCTTCAAAGCTTTACAACGACCTTATCCAGTACAAGCAGCCGAGTTGAATAATCGTGCCCCAAAGCTAAAAAAGTAAAAGAGGGCGACGCAACGATGACTATCATTGCGCCTTAGTCCGGACCAATATTTATAAAACGAACAACTTAAAAATAACTCAGGTTTGTTTTTGGCGTTAAAGTCAGCAATGTTTCATACATCAGTTTGATGGTATTTTCTATATCGCTTTTGTGCAACATTTCTACCGTGGTGTGCATGTAGCGCAGCGGCATGGAAATGAGTACGCTCGGGCATCCATCGTTGGCATATGCAAAAGCATCCGTATCGGTACCCGTGCTTCTGCTTACGGTGTGCAACTGAACAGGTATTTTATTTTTAGCAGCTACCTCCCGCACTACATCCAATAATTTATTGTGTACAGCAGGACCAAAAGTTAACGATGGGCCCTTGCCGCAAACCGTATCGCCCTGGATAATTTTACTTATCATCGGCGTAGAAGTATCGTGCGTTACGTCGGTAATGATAGCGATGTTGGGCTTAATTCTGCGGGCAATCATTTCTGCACCCCGCAGGCCAATTTCTTCCTGCACGGCATTTACAATGTACAAGCCGAAAGGTAATTTCTTTTTATTTTGCTGCAGCAGGCGGGCAACTTCAACAATCATAAAACCGCCAATGCGGTTATCAAATGCACGGCCAATCAGGTAATCGTAAGCAAGCTCTTCGTAGCCAGCTTCGTAGGTGGCTACAGCCCCGATATGTATGCCCAGGTCTTCCACTTCTTTTTTATTTCGGGCACCGCAATCTAAAAATAAATTATCCACTTTGGGTTGTGGCTCCTTACTGTCTGTACTCGCCATTCTTGTATGGATAGCAGGCCAGCCGAATACAGCTTTTACCGCTCCTTTTTTTCCATGTATTAACACCCGCATAGAAGGTGCAATCTGGTGATCCACGCCCCCATTGCGTTTCAGGTAAATCAACCCTTCAGGAGAAATATAATTTACAAACCAGCTTATTTCATCTGCATGCGCTTCTATCACTACTTTAAACGCAGCCGTGGGGTTAATAACACCTACTGCGGAACCATAAGGATCGGTAAAAAAAGTATCGGTATAGGGCTTTACATATTCAAGCCATAACTTTTGGCCGCTGCTTTCAAAACCTGTGGGAGAGGGATTGTTGATATAATTTTTAAGGAACGCATACGATTGATCCGTTAAAATGCTTTTTGATGCTTTTGCTTTTGTTTTTGCCATTATAATTAATTTTTACAAATTAACTAAATCCCCGGCATACTAAGGAGATGCAGCATTAAAAACATCTGCACATGATGGGTATATAAAAATGAAGCTATCAGTTGAAAGGAACTATCTGCAATTGTTGAATGGCATTTTCTTATTGTTTTAGTATAACAATAGTTTCTGAGCGAACGGTATCGCTGTGGTGCTTGGCTTTATCCTGCACAGCGAAACGGTAGTAACAAGTGTCATTAAAATCGCATTTTGGTTCACCTATCAATGGATAGCCAACTACACGATAGCCGTATGAAATTAGCAGGTCATCACTTTTGCTGTTGAGTTTTACAATAGCATCACCAAGGTAAAATCTTTCGGTAGTGGTACTTTGGCTGCAGCGGGGATTTATTTTTTGAATAAAGATTGAATCCAGGTCTCCTTCCCGATCTGTAAAGGAAAGGGTGAATTTTATCACCTGGCCCGAAAACAAAACTTTTGTATTAACAGATTTATATTTTAAAGAAGGTGTTGAAGAAAATGAATCCTTCTTACAACCTAAAAAAATAAAACAAATAAGGGCAAATAAAATAGTGTTACGCATCTTTGTAAATTATACCTCAAATTTAATGATTGAAATTGAATAGTTCCGTTAAAAATATAACAGCATTAAATAATTTAACTTCAATTGATGAAGGCAATTTTGACTGTACAGCTTTGGATATATTTCAATTTCAATACCAGCATAGTAAAGTGTACCAACAATATTGCCACACTTTGCATATTCGTCCTTCAGAAATTATTGACGTAAAGAATATCCCGTTTTTACCCATCGCATTTTTTAAATCGTACCCGATTGTTACCACAGATTTTGAGCCGGCAGTTGTTTTTGAAAGCAGTGGCACTACAAAAACCATTAACAGCAAACACCTGGTAAAAGATATAGGTTTGTATGAAGCAAGTTTTAATGCAGCCTTCCGGTTATTTTATGGTGAGCCTGTAAATTGGTGCATCATTGCCTTGCTCCCATCTTATTTAGAAAGAAATAATTCTTCGCTGGTGATGATGGCAGATAGACTTATTGAACAAAGCGCCCATCCACAAAGTGGTTTTTATTTAAATGAACCGGATAAACTTCACCAAACCCTGCAACAACTGGAAAAGCAAGAACAAAAAACCTTACTGATTGGTGTAACCTTTGCCCTGCTTGATTTTGCAGAGCAATACCCAATGCCTTTGCAATATACAACCATCATGGAAACGGGTGGCATGAAGGGCCGCAGGGAAGAAATAACCCGGCAGGAAGTTCACGGTATTTTATGCAATAGTTTTAGTGTAAATAAAATTCATTCAGAATATGGAATGACCGAATTGCTTAGCCAGGCTTACTCCGCAGGCGATGGCATTTTTAAATGTCCCCCATGGATGAAAGTATTGGTGAGAGAAGAAGATGATCCATTATCGGTGCTGGTGGCTGATAAAAACAATACCGTCAGCGGCGCAGTAAATGTGATTGACCTGGCCAATATTTACAGTTGTAGTTTTATTGCCACTGATGATGCTGTAAAATTGTACCCGGATGAAAGTTTTGAAATTTTAGGCCGGTTAGATAATTCGGATATCAGGGGGTGTAGTTTGCTTTCTTTATAAGCGTAAGGCGTAAGGCTGAAAGCTTTGGAGCCTGGTAAATTGATGCGCCGTATTTTGAAGTTGAAAGATAATCTAAGGATTGTGCCTTATTTTTTCTGCTTTCTGCCTTTTGCCTTTTGCTTTCAGCCTTTTACTTTTAGCCTTATCTTTATACCTTATCAATCTAAATAAATAAACATGGATTCAACAGCAAAACCTTCGCAAACCATCATTGTTATTTTTGGAGCTGGTGGCGATCTTGCCTGGCGTAAATTATTGCCTGCTATTTACAATCTTTATTTAGACAACTGGTTGCCTGAGAATTTTTTAGTGCTTGGGCTGGATATTAAAAATATGAGCATTCCACAATTTCAGGAACATGTACATGAAGGCATCAACAAATTCAGCCGCAGTGGTAAGGCAAAGAAAAAAGACTGGCTGGCTTTTGAAAAATGCCTGCTTTATAAAAAGGCAGATTTCAAAGCGGCATCCACCTTTAGTTTTATTGACAAACAAATAAAACAGACAGAAAAATTATGGAACGGCAAAAGTAACCGCATATTTTATATGGCGGTATCACCGGCCTTTATTGAAACCATCGTTACCAGTATTGGTACCGCAGGATTGGCTGCAGACAAGGATTTCAGCCGTATTGTTGCAGAAAAACCTTTCGGACAGGATCTTAACAGCGCACGCCGCCTGAATAAGATTTTATGCAACACATTTGATGAATCGCAGATATACCGCATTGATCATTTTTTGGGTAAAGAAACCGTGCAAAACATTTTGGCCTTTCGTTTTGCCAATGCATTATTTGAACCCATCTGGAACCGCAATTACATTGACCATGTTCAAATAACGGTGGCAGAACAACTGGGCGTAGAAAACCGTGGCGGTTATTTTGACCACGCCGGTGCCTTGAGGGATATGATACAGAATCACCTGTTGCAATTGCTCTGTTTAATTTCGATGGAACCGCCGGTTAGTTTTGATGCGGATGAAATACGCAACCGCAAAACAGATGTACTGCACGCCATCAGAGATATTGAACAACATGATGTACATAAATATGCCATTCGTGGACAGTACAACAACGGGTGGATTGAAGGCAAAAAAGTAAAGGCTTACCGTGATGAACCTGGTGTTGATAAAAACTCCAACACCGAAACCTTTGCCGCCCTTAAATTATACGTTGATAACTGGCGCTGGCAGGGTGTTCCGTTTTATGTACGCAGCGGCAAACGCATGAATGAAGCCCGGAGTTATATTACCATACACTTTAAACCGGTGCCGCATAAATCTTTTCCTGCAGAAGCTACCGGTAACTGGCAACCCAACACCATTACCATGAACATTCAGCCAAGAATGACTATCTCGCTGAATTTTCAGGCTAAGCGGCCGGGACTGCAAATGTTACTGAACCCTGTGAACATGTTATTTGATTATGATGAAAGCTATAAAACCGGAACACCAGAAGCCTACGAAACCTTGCTGCTGGATGTGATGCAGGGCGACACAACTTTGTTTATGCGTGCCGACCAGGTAGAAGCTGCATGGGATATTATTATGCCGGTACTTACAGCCTGGGAGGAAG
>JAYUBR010001258.1:0-3105 GCA_043740775.1 Ferruginibacter sp.
CCTGCCCTGATAAATTATATACAAATGAAACTGATAAAAACATTTTGGCTGCTGATATTTTTTTATTCCTGTCATGCTCAAACTGCCCCTTCAAAACTACTCATCAATAAAGATGATAACAGTTTGCTTTGGCAGGTGAGTGGCAAAGGATTGAAGCAACCATCGTACCTGTTTGGTACTTTTCATCTGATGTGTAAAAATGATATTCATTTCAGCAACCAGTTAATAACTGCCATTAACCGTGCAGATAAAGTATACATGGAAATGGATATGGATGACCCTGCAACTATCCTTGGTGGGATGATGCTGATGACAATGAAAGATGGAAAAACACTGCAGCAATTGTACAGCGATGCTGATTATAAAAAAATCAGGCAGTATTTTACTGATTCGCTTAAAACGCCGCTTTCTTTTATTGCAAGAATGAAACCCTTTTTTTTGGAAGCACTATTGTATCCAAAAATGATGCCCTGCAAATTGATTTCGGGGGTGGAAGAAGAATTAATGAAAGTAGCCAAAACACAAAAGAAAGAAATAAAAGGATTGGAAACAATGGAATTTCAAGCCGCCGTATTTGACAGCATTCCTTATGAAGAACAGGCAAAGGAATTATTACAATCCATTGACAGCATGACATCCAACAAAAAAGTTTTTGATACCATGATGCGGGTGTATAAAAACCAGCAAATAAATGAAATAGAAAACCTTTTCAGCAAAAGTGAATCCGGCATGGAAAATCACCAGGATCTTTTATTAAACAACCGCAATAAAAATTGGGTGGTGCAATTAAAAAGCATCATGAAAACAAATCCTGTTTTTGTTGCAGTAGGTGCAGGCCACCTGGTAGGAAAACAGGGACTGATTGCATTATTGCGCAAGGAAGGATATATTGTACAACCTTTGAAGAATCAATAAAATCTTTTTTTATGCCTGATATTATAAGTAAAATATAAGGTTGTTTATGTGGAAATTATTTATGGATAATAATTGTATCAAAAAATATAGAAACAATATCTTTAATGGAAGGATAGGTATTGCTTAAAGGCTTCTGTATATTTTTAGAATTTATCCATTGAATGGCTGCTATATCTTCTTCTTTTTGTGGTACCAGTTTTTGTTTAGAGGAACAGGTTATGTAATACCAATGAGTAGTTTTAATAAAATGCTTGCCATATGCATTGTAGGTATGATATGTTTCCCCTGTTTTACTCCTTATAGTTAAATTTGTAACACCAGTTTCTTCCTCTATTTCCCTCATAGCACAGGTTGAAAATTCTTCTCCCTTTTCTACTTTTCCTTTTGGTAAATCCCATTTATGTAGCCTGTATATAAACAGTAATTGTTTTTTATCATTTTGTACAATTCCACCGGCAGCTTCAACTGGAGTGAAATTTTTAAAAAAGGCTTTTTTTAGATCTTCCAGGTTACTATGCAACAATATGCCTGCGTGAAAAGCCGGTTTGTTTATTTCATGCAACAAAGATTTAATAGCTGGTCCCGAAAGTTCATCTATGAATATTGCATCGGGGTGATGTAGAATTTCCTGCAACTCTTTCGTTAATTCATCGCAAAGAAAAACCGGTTTATCACCGAAGTAAATTTTTAAATACATATAAAACGTGTTAAAAAGATGGTGAAATCTACAACCTGGTTAAAGACGATATCTTTTTTTAAGTCATATTGCTGATAGCTTAGGGCTTTGTTTTAATTTGCAGTATGACAAATGAAAAAGCCGTAGCGGAAAAGCTGTTACAAATTAATGCAATTAAATTGAGTTCGCAACAACCCTTTACATGGGCAAGTGGATGGAAGAGTCCTATCTACTGTGATAATCGCCGGGTATTGTCTTTTCCCTTTGTGCGGGATTTTATTAAAAGTGAAATGTGTAATGTTGTGTTTGAACAATTTCCACAGGCAGAAATACTTGCAGGGGTAGCTACCGCGGGAATACCCTGGGGAGCTATGGTTGCTGACCAATTAAAACTGCCTTATATTTATGTAAGGCCAAAACCTAAAGAACATGGATTGGGCAACCTGATTGAAGGCTTTTATGAAAAAGGCCAAAAAGTGTTGGTTATAGAAGACCTGATTTCTACCGGAAAAAGCAGCCTTGAAGTGGTGGAAGTTCTACGCAAGGCCGGTATGGAAGTGGTGGGAATGGTAAGCATTTTCACCTATGGTTTTGACGTGGCGGCCAAAGCTTTTGAGAAGGCAGGAATAAAATATCAGTCATTAACAAATTATGCCACTTTGCTTGAACTGGCTGTTGAAAAAGGAATTGTTACCCCCGGCGAGCAAGATACTTTGTTAAACTGGCGGCAGGATCCTGCTAACTGGAAAGCAAATTAATAACTTTATAAAAACTTCATTATGAAAAAGATTAAACTTACTTTGTTGGCACTGGCTGGTTTTGTAACGCTCGGCTTCACCCAGCAAAAAGCGGTAGAAAGAGTTGTTATTAAAACACCTACAGTACAATGCGAACAATGCAAAGACCGTATAGAAAACTACCTGAAACGGGAACCTGGGATATCCGCAGTAAAAGTGGATTACAAGAAAAAAACTACTACCATTACTTATTTGACAGACCGAAATAATATCGAGCAATTAAAGACTGCTATTGCCAATGCGGGGTACGACGCAGACGATGTGACGGCAGATAATGAGGCATATAAAAAACTACCCAAATGTTGTAAAAAGCCTTTAGGAACAATAAATTCTAAAACTTCTGAACCTCAATAGGAATAGATATTTTTCATATAACCACCTTTCGGTGGTTTTTTTAGGCCTAAAAAGCAGTGAACTGTTGCTTGCCTTCGTAGTTAACCGTAAATGTTTTAAACACATTTAATTTTCCCACCCTTATAGTTCCGATTATTTTTACCATTACCTCATTGGTTAAAAATGTTGCAAAACCATTCTTTAATAAATTCTTCATATCCACATCAATTTTAATGGGTATAGCAAATTCTTCTCTTTTCGGAATGGATACCTGGTACTCCTGTTCGGTTCTTCCAAGGTAATTATTATTAATATAAATGTCCAGATCTGTACGGTTTAATTCCATTCCGAAGTTGTTTGGGTTGTAATAAATCAGGTCCATTT
>JAYUBR010001259.1:0-3104 GCA_043740775.1 Ferruginibacter sp.
GGTGATAGTCTTGTAAAATCCTGTAAACTTCTGTTTAGAGTTGGAAGTTGTGCAAGCTGCTCTTTGGTTATATTAGTAACTGCCCCATTTCTTTTTTTACTAAAAAAAGTATTCTTTCTACCGTTAACAATAACCTCAGTAATCTGCTCATTTTTATTTTGCAATGTAAAATCTAAAGGGGTAAAATTGTCCAATGATAAAAAAATGCCCGAAGTAGTATCACTAACAAAACCGGCAAATGAACAAATAATCAAATAAGGCCCTCCTGTTTTCATATTTGGCAGTTTAAAGCTCCCGCCATTAGTTGCATTCGTAATGTAGCGTTCACCAGTAGGCTCATGTATGGCAATAATAGTGGCATTAGCTAACTTTTCATTTGCCTGAGACAATACAACCCCTCTTACTCCGGAAGAGGTTACCTGTGCTATGCCGGATATGCTATATGATGAAATAATAATAATGAAGAAATATTTTTTAAAAAAGGGATGCCATGTACAAGTGTTTAAACTTGAATATTCATTTTGTGCTCTTGAAAAATATTCAAATACCGGTGGCACCCTTAATGAAAATGAGGAAATTGATTTTTTGGGAAAGTGAAATACTTGTAAAAGTCCGGCACCTTGATTTTTGGATGCACAAATTGTTCTAAGTAAGTTCAGAAATTTATTGCTTTTCTCATTGAACAACAATTCAGAAATTACAGGTGCTGCATTTACATCCTGCAATTGTGGCAAAATAAAAGTACTATTACCGGTAGTATCAAAATAAGCCAATAGCTCATCAAACACTTGGTTTGTTTGCCATAGAATTTTATAAGACAACGATTGGTCATAAGCTTTTTTATGTATGCCTAAGAGATAAATACCACCATGTGAATCCTGGCCAAGTACATTTTTTCCACCAATCATTGCCTCTGAAGCAGACAAAAGCATACCTGTGTTTAACAAAGAAGCATCCGAGCCTATGACTATAACTTTTTTAAAACCACCGGAAAAAATCAGCTCAATTGCATTTGAGAATTTTTCACCGAAGTTTATGCCATTCTGCAAATGCTCATCTACAACAAAAAAAGGCAAACCACTTGCTTCTGCAATATCAACAGTTTTATTAAACAATGTTGTATGCAAAGAATTGTTTATTACACTATCCTTGTGCAATTTTTTAAAACAGCTTTCTGTTTTTGCCCCGCGGCTAAAGATTAATATGGCTGTATCCTGTTTCAAATTTTAGTTGGCTACTGCTCCTCCGCAACTACTGCCCGCACCGGCTGTGCAGCCAAAGCAATGTTGACCGATTATTATATCCCTGTTTTGTAAATTATTATTGTTGTAATCTTTTATGTGTTTGCTTTTGCAAGCCACTTTCAACTCCAGCATTTGGTTAAAATCGCAGTCATACAAATAACCATCCCATCCAATTGAAATGGTGTTGCGGCACATCACATTTGCTGCCGCAGCAGGATTGTAAGCAGCAATCAATTTTTCCATATATTTTTCATAATTGCCGCTTTGCAACAGGTAATCCAAAAACCTGCTTATGGGTAAATTGGTTATCGCAAATAAATTATGAAAGCTGATGTCAAAGTCTTTTTTTAATGCTGCTTTAAATTCCTTTTCCAAAGCGTGTTGCGATGGAGGTAAAAAAGCACCGGCAGGATTATATACCAGGTTCAATTTTAAATCACTTCCTTCCATTCCATAACCAACAGCATTCAGCATTTGTAAGGCAGTAATGGAATCTTCAAAAACGCCATCGCCTCTTTGTTTATCTGTACGGTCTTTGTTATAAAATGGCAGCGATGATACAACTTCTATATTATGCTTTTTATAAAACTCAGGCAGATCGTGGTATTTTTTATTGGCCATTATAATGGTAAGGTTACAACGCACAATTATATGCCTGTCCAGTTTTATTATTTCTTCAACGAACCATCTGAAGTTTGGATTCATTTCCGGCGCTCCACCGGTTAAATCAACCGTTTGCAATGATGGGTTTGCTACCAGTACATCCAGGCATTGCTGCATTGTTTCAGCGGTCATAATTTCCTTCCGGTCGGGGCCGGCATCTACATGACAATGTTTGCAAACCTGATTGCACATTTTGCCAACATTAATTTGAAAAACAGTAATGCCTGTTGGTTTTAATGGATATAAATCCGATTCTTCTAATTTTTGTTGAAAAGGAATCAATGCATATCCATCAGAAGTTCCATGCTCCAGAATTTCTATTTGTTCGCTTGCAATGGCAAGTTTATTATGTTCTGCTAATAATGACTTCACCTGGTCTTTTATTTTAGTTTCTGTTGGATACAATTACATGGATATTTCTTTCACTTTATTCATCATCTGAACTCCGTATACCAACGCTGCCCCGCCTTTAATGGCAGCTGCCACATGTACAGCTTCCATAATCTGGGCTTCGTTATAGCCTTTTTCGTAGGCATCGCTGCTATAAGCGTCAATACAATAAGGGCATTGTACCGCATGTGCAACGGCTAATGCAATTAGTGATTTTTCCTTTGCTGTAAGCGTACCTTCGGCAAATACTTCGCCATACCAGGCAAAAATTTATCCGCCAAAGGTTTTTGAAATTCTCCTATTTTTCCAAATTTCTTCAGATCTTCTTCATTGTAATAATGTTTGCTCATAATAAAATATTTATTTTCTTTTTATGAAAATAAGTAAACTGCATTATAGCTTGCTTCTTTGACCGGTATTGAATTTTAAACCGGAACCTACTGCTTTATAAATTGTACCGTTTCTTGTTCATCTTTACTGGTTCTTAAACTTAACCAAAACCTGCCAGCAGGCAACTCCGCTGTATTTACCTGAATTGTATTTACTCCCTTAACAAGTTTAACCTGTTGCTTTTTTAAGGCTATTCCCAGCACATTTGTTATGGTAAATACAGCATCTTCTTTTGCAGAGGAAGAAATGCTTAAGGTGGCTGAAGTGCTGACAATTGTGGGAGCAAAACTGTTAATCTCAATCCCTTCACCTTTTGTAAAAACCACTACAATCTTAGAATTATAGACCCGGCCATCAAGATCGCCAACCTTTAATCGATAATAAACCCTTCCAACAAATTGATTTGATGTAAAGTCC
>JAYUBR010001260.1:0-10061 GCA_043740775.1 Ferruginibacter sp.
AAAATATTTGACAACCTTAAAATCCGCGGCAGTTATGGCCAGGTAGGGAACGACCAGATTGGTTCAAATACTTACCTCAACATTGCCACCATTAATGCCCCTTACTTTTTTGGACAAACACCGGTACAGAATTATGGAATCAGTTTTACCCAGTTGCCTGATCCAAATGTAAAATGGGAAACAACCAAAGAGTATGATTTTGGTATTGATTTCTCGTTGCTAAAAAGCAGGCTTTCTGGTGAAGTGGATTATTATAAAAAAGAAGTTGACAATGCGTTGATCAACATCAAAATTCCCGGCACGTTGCCGGATGCAGATGGGCAATATACCACCAATGCAGCCAGCTTCGTAAACAAGGGTATTGAAGTTGCACTTAACTGGCGTGACAATATCAGTAAAGAATTTACTTATAACATCGGCGCCAATGCGGCTTTCAATCAAAATAAAATTATTGGCTTAAAAGGCGGGCAGGCATTACAGGATGGAGGCAACAGCCAGGGCTTTACAACAAAATCTGATAACGGAGTACCTATTGGTAGTTTTTACCTGTTGCAGGCAAACGGCACTTTTAAAAATGCCGATGAAATAGCAGCTTCTGCACAAAAGGATGCAAGGCCAGGCGACTTAAAATACATAGACATTAGCGGCCCAACAGGCAAGCCCGATGGTAAAATTGATGACTACGACCGTGCGTATTCAGGATCGTATCAACCAAAGGTTACCTTTGGTTTAAATGGTGGCATAACCTACGAAAGTTTTGACCTGAATTTTGGAGCTTATGGAACAGCAGGCGGTAAAATTTACAATGGTAAAAAACAATCCACTGGCGCAGATCAGCGGGACAATATTGAAGCAGTTGTTGCCAATAACAGGTGGACGCCTAACAATGCCCGCAGCAATGTTCCAAGAGCAACCCTAACTCAACTTCCAAACTCCACTTACTTTTTGGAGAAGGGTGATTTCTTACGAATAAACAATATCACCATTGGATATACCCTTGCTCAAAGTGTTTTGGCAAGATATAAAATCTCCAAATTGAGGATATATGCCACTGCGCAGAATCTTGCTACCATCACCAATTATTCAGGATTCTCTCCGGAAGTTCCCGGTTCAAATCCACTGAATGCAGGTATTGAGCTCAACTCATATCCTTCTACCAGAACATATGCATTCGGTATCAATCTATCATTCTAATAAAAAATATTATGAACTACAAAATATTAATTTTCATCTCGGTTACAACACTCCTTATTGCGAGCAGTTGCACAAAGAGCTACCTGGATGTTCCTGCACAGGGGCAGATTGATGAAGCGGCTGTATTGAAAGATCCTACGGCTGCGCAAAACCTTGTAACCGGTGTTTACAATTCGCTTTACCAGGGCGGCTTTGGTAATAATACGGTAGGCTTTTTATATTATGTAACGGTTGACGAAGCGTCTGATGATGCTGATCCAGGCAGTGTTCCAGGCGATAATTCCCAGGGCGAACTGATAGATAATTTTACCGTAACGCCTAACAGTTTCTTTTTCGATAATCTTTGGAAAGGTTACTATGGTGGCATCAACCAGGCAAACAAAGCGCTGCAGATTTTGGACAAAGCAACTTTCGATGCAGCAACCATCAAGCGGCTGAAAGGAGAATTGAGTTATATCCGCGGCATGTATTATTTCAACCTCGTACGATTGTTTGGTGGTGTACCTAAAATAACAAGGATACCTGGTGTGGCAGATTTCAATTCTGACTCGCTGGTTACAAAGGTACCAAAAGATGACATATATGCGCTGATCATCAGCGACCTTCAGTTTGCAGTAGATAATTTACCAACAAAAGGAGATGGAAATACAACAGTTGGGCGTGCCAACAAAGGTGCCGCCGAAGGCTTGCTGGCAAAGGTTTACATGTACCAGCAAAATTGGCAAAAAGTGTATGATCTTACATCAGATGTAATAAGGTCTGGCTTGTATTCCCTTGTAACAAATAAAGGCGATACGCTCACTGATTACAATGTAATTTTTAGAGAAAAACCTGTAAGCGGTGCTGGTGGAAACAATAATTCGGAGTCTTTATTTGAAGTGCAGACAGGAGTGAATGTAGGCGAAAATGCAGTAAGCCCTTTGTACAGCAATGGCCAGGGTCCCAGGGGAAAAGGCGGATGGGATGATTTAGGATTTGGCTGGAATTCACCCAGCCTTGATCTGGCAAATTCTTATGTAGCAGGCGATACCCGCAAAGCAGGAACCATCATTTTTATTCAGCCTACGATAAACCCAAATGGCCCGGGAAATTTTGGCACCATGCTTTGGGATGGCTTTAGAATACCATCACTGGATTCTGTAGTAAACCCAAGATATAACTACAAGGGATATGCAAGTTCTACGGCAGAATCGCCACAGTTATCGGGCAGTAAAGACACTAAGCCAAAGAACATACGACTTATGCGTTATGCTGAAGTATTATTAATGAATGCGGAAGCATCCGTTAAACTAAGTAAAACCGGGGATGCACTCACTGCTATCAATCGGGTAAGAAACAGGGCTGGCTTACCATCATTGGTTGCGGTGACTGTGAATGATGTTTGGAAAGAAAGACGTGCCGAACTGGCAATGGAACAGGACAGGTTTTTTGATTTGGTAAGACAGGGAAGAGCAGGCACTGTTTTGAGAGCATTGGGTAAAGGTTTTGTGGATGGAAAGAATGAAGTATTTCCAATACCCCAGGCCGAGATTGACCTGAGCGGAAAAAAGCTTATCCAGAATCCTCAGTATTAATAACTTTTTATTAAATGAATTCAAAAAATTAAAAATGAAAAAGTACAATTTAATAATAGTAACAGCTTTGGTTGTAATGGTTAGTTTTTCAGCATGTACAAAAGCTGATTACAATGATACTGTTACCAAAGGTGATCCGCCACCTGTACCCGGCGGCTTTGTAAATTCCAGCGAAGTAGCGGCTTCCAGTTTATTAGCCTATTGGAATTTTGATGATAGCAAAGCCGAAACCAAGTCAAAAAAAACGCCGCTGGTTGATTCTAATTCAAGTTTTGTTGCAGGTGTAAAAGGGCGGGCACTGCAACTTAGTAAAGGCTACTTATTATATCCCACCATTGATGCATTGAGTAGTGCCAATGCACTGGCCAGCTGCTCGGTAAGTTTGTGGATTAAGGTGGTAAACAATGGTTCAACCTTCTCCGAGTTTTTTACATTGGCAAGAGATACAACCAAGGAAACGGACTGGTTAAACATTTTGAATGTGGGCGTAGAAACAGGGCATGCTGCTGGTGATGCAAATATGGATCTGCATACCTGGATAGGCACTTACCCGGCCGGTACAAGAAATGGCGGTGATAATATCAACGACTATGGTGCTGTGGGAGTAGATTATCAAACAGTACCCAATTCGGGTAACTGGATTCATTATGTAATGCGGTACGACGCTTCTACAGAAACTATTGATTTGTTTGCAAACAGCATAAGGGTCTCAAACAATAATTTTCGTCACAGGGGTGGGCTCGGTCCTATTGTATCTCCCACTCCAACGCAGGTTGTACTCGGTGGTTTCTCTAATACATCCACTCATTTCCCTCTTTCATCTACCCTTGGTTTTCATGGATTATTGAATGGCTCTATGGATGAATTAAGAGTTTATAGTAAGGCACTTTCAGATGTGGAAATATCTGCCTTGTACCAACTTGAAAAACAAGGAAGGTAAATTAGTGTTGTAAACAAGTTTATCATTTTCAATATAGATTTTAAAAGAGGTTGCCTGGTTTAATCATTACTAAGCAATCTCTTTTTTATTGACAGCTTTCAATAAATTATTTATTATGATCCGTTGCATTCATTGCATGTATATCTTCTTTTTGTTATCAGCCGCAACTGTAAGTTGTAAAAAAGGAAGCGACAGTCCTCAGCCGCCAACTGTAACAGAAACATTTAAACTGATTGCTGCTACCATCAATTCAAATGCAGCGACCACACAAAATGGCTTGAATGTTTTGCCGGTAATAAAAGTAGCATTTACCGCAGGGATGGATCGTAACACTGTAGTTGATGGAATTGTGTTATCTCAAAGCAATGGAACTGCCGTTACATTAAATGCTTCTTATCAAAACAATGATAGTGTAGTAATTCTTCAACCGGGAACCGCTTTGGCGTTTATTACAAAATATATATTGTCCGTTAACAGCACATTGAAGTCAAAGAAAAATACGGCGTTATCTACGCCTGCTATCATCAACTTTATTACGCAAATAGATTCGACTGATAAATTTCCGCTTATCAGTGACAGTGCCTTGCTTGACAAAGTGCAACAGCAAACCTTTAAATATTTTTGGGATTTCGGGCATCCTGTTTCCGGCATGGCAAGAGAAAGAAACAGCAGTGGTGATGTTGTAACTACAGGTGGAACAGGCTTTGGCATCATGGCCATTGTAACTGCGGTTAACCGAAAATTTATTTCACGGGCAGAGGGCGTTACCCGGCTATTAAAGATCACCAATTTCTTAACCAATAATTGCACGCAATACCATGGCGCTTTTGCTCATTGGATAAATGGTGCAACCGGTGCTACCGTTCCTTTTAGTATTAATGATGATGGTGCAGACCTAGTAGAAACTTCTTACCTGATGCAGGGGCTGTTAACTGCAAGGCAGTATTTTAACATGACAGATGTAATAGAAACTGATTTGCGAAACAAGATAAATGTTGTATGGAACGGAATTGACTGGAACTGGTTTCGCCAGGGTGGCCGAAATGTTTTATACTGGCATTGGAGCGCTAATAAGGCATGGATTATCAATGCCCGGATCAGTGGCTGGAACGAGGCATTGATAACCTACGTAATGGCGGCAGCTTCGGTAAATAGCAGTATCTCTAAAGCAGTGTATGACAGCGGGTGGGCAAGAAACGGAGCAATGAAAAATAACAATACTTATTTCGGCTACGTTTTACCATTAGGTCCAAATGTTGGTGGCCCGCTCTTTTTTGAGCACTATTCTTTTTTGGGTATCAATCCCAATGGCTTAAAAGACAATTATGCAGACTACCAAACGCAAACGCTGAACCACACCAGAATTAATTACGAATACTGTAAGGCGAATCCCAAACAATATTATGGTTATAGCAACCAGTGCTGGGGATTAACTGCCAGCGATGTACCCAACAGCGGTTACAATGCCAATTCGCCCGACAATGACATCGGGGTAATTACACCAACCGCAGCCATTTCTTCGCTGCCATATACACCTGCAGAATCAATGGCTGCGTTGAAATTTTTTTATTATAAACTCGGTGATAAAATGTGGGGCGATTATGGCTTTTACGATGCCTTTAGTTTAAAGGATACCTGGTTTGCAAACTCCACGCTGGCCATTGACCAAGGCCCGGAAATTGTGATGATAGAAAATTACAGAACAGGTTTGTTATGGAGTCTTTTCACCAGTTGCCCTGAAGTAAAGCAGGGGTTAATCAGGCTTGGTTTTGCAGCTCCTTATCTTTAACTGATATAGTAAAAGCTATGTAGAAAAACAGGTTGTATCTTAGTTATTCGATTTGCTTATAAACTATAAAAAACAAAATTGCCCGATGATCAAAAGAAAAATAAACCTATTCCTGACCGTTGCCGTATTAATGGTCAGCATTTCCTGTGATGCACAAAAAACAAAACAGCGGCAGCAGGCAACGGTTGCAACACGCGAAACCAATTTATCCGATAGTGCCTTGCTAGATATGGTGCAGCAACAAACCTTTAAATATTTCTGGGACTTTGCACACCCGGTAAGCGGCATGGCAAGAGAGCGTAGCAACATTGCATATGATTATGGCGGGGAAGTAGTAACCACCGGTGGTACAGGCTTTGGTGTAATGGCCACCATTGTTGCAGCACAAAGAAAATGGATCAGCAGGGACACTGCCGCCAAACGTTTGTTGAAGACGGTACTTTTTCTGTCAAAAGCTGATAGTTACCATGGCGTATTTCCGCATTGGCTAAATGGAGCTACCGGAAAAACAATTCCGTTCAGCCGTAAAGATGATGGTGCCGATTTAGTAGAAACTTCTTATTTGTTTGAAGGGTTATTGTGTGCCCGTCAATATTTTAATGGAAACAATAATATTGAAACAGATTTAAGAAACCGCATCAGTTGGATGTGGAACGATATAGAATGGAACTGGTTTACAAAGGATGGCGAAGAAGTGTTGTACTGGCACTGGAGCCCCAACAATGGCTGGGCGATGAACTTTCCGGTACGTGGTTTTAATGAGTGCCTCATTATGTATGTGCTGGCAGCAAGTGCACAACGTTATCCCGTTAACAGTGCAGTATATCATCGTGGCTGGGCACAAAGTAATTTCTTTAAAAATGGCAAAACATTTTATGGCTACAAATTACCATTGGGCTTTGACTATGGTGGTCCGCTTTTCTTTTCGCAATATTCTTTTATGGGGCTTGATCCGCATGGTTTAAAGGATGAATATGCTGACTATTGGGAGCAGAATCAAAATCATACACTGATTAATCATGCCTATTGTGTTGACAATCCAAAAGCATTCAAAGGTTATGGCGAAAACTGCTGGGGCCTCACCGCTTCGGATACTTACAATGGTTACAATGCCTATTCACCCACCAACGATGAAGGCACCATCACGCCTACGGCTGCATTGAGTGCATTCCCCTACACGCCTGAGTTTTCGATGAAAGCCCTGAAACATTTTTACTACGATTTGGGAGATAAAATATGGAGCCCGTATGGTTTTGTGGATGCGTTTAATGAAACAAAAAACTGGTATGCACAAAGCCACCTTGCTATTGACCAGGGACCAATTATTGTAATGATAGAAAATTACCGCAGCGGGTTATTGTGGAAATTATTTATGAGTTGCCCTGAAATAAAACAGGGATTAAAGAAGTTAGGATTTACTGCGCCGGCTTTATAAATATTAGCCAGTGCAGCCAACATGTCCCGGACAAATAAAAAGGTTTTATTGATTGCTGATGCATTGAATAAAGCATTGATGTAGATTTGGGAGAGAAAAGCTGAACGATTGCTACAGCGCTTTTCTTTGTGAGGAAGATAATGTGATGAAGAACGATACCAGGAAATTGTACAAGATTTTATTTATTGCCATGCGAAAAAAAACGATCATACTGCTTTCCTTTACCTGTTGCCTCAGTAATCTGTTTGCCCAAAAAATTAATTTTAAAGATGGGTATCCTAACAGCATCAATCCGATTGGTATTGTAAAAAATATCCCCGATAGTACGTTGCTTGAAATTGTACAGCGCCAAACCTTCCGCTACTTCTGGCACTATGCACATCCTGTAAGTGGTTTGGCAAGAGAAAGAGATGGCGCAGTACATGCAGTATCTTACTGGGATTATATCAATGAGGCATGGGATGAACCCAATTTAAGTAAAACAATATTTGGTGGCGAAGACTGTGCCATTGGAGGTACAGGCATGGGTATTTTATCTACCATCGTTGCCGTAAACCGCGGCTGGATAGGGAGAGACACGGCAGTAAAACGTCTCATAAAAATTATTGATTTTTTATACAAGGCAGATTGTTATCATGGCATCTATCCGCATTTTATGAACGGTACTACCGGCAAAATTGTTCCGTTCGACCGGCTGGATGATGGCGCAGACATTGTTGAAACTTCTTACCTGGTGATGGGTTTTTTATGCGCCAAAGAATATTTTACCGGCGATGCTATCACTGAAAAATATTTGCGCAAACGCATTGACCAGATGTGGGGCGCAGCCAACTGGAACTGGCATACCAAAGGTGAAAATAAAAGGTTGTTCTGGCATTGGAGTCCCCGCAACGATTTTGATATGAATTTTCCGGTGTGGGGATACAATGAATGTTTGATCACGTACATTTTATCGGCATCATCTCCCAATCATGGTATTTCAAGAAATGTTTATGACTCTACCTGGAGCGGCAGTGCCGGCTGGCAAAATGGCAAATCTTATTACGGATATAAACTGCCACTAGGCAATTATGATAAAGACAAAGGTGGTCCTTTATTTTTTGAACAATATACTTACATGGGTATTGATCCGAATGGACTAACGGATGACCATGGCATTGATTATGCAGAGCAAACAAAAAATCATATATTAATCAACAGAGCCTATTGTATTGAAAATCCCAATCATTATAAAGGCTATAGCGATAAATGCTGGGGACTTACGGCTGGCGACAGTTACAAAGGATATGTAGCGCACAGTCCGGAAAATGATAAAGGCGTAATTCAACCCACCGCTGCTATTTCTTCAATGCCATATACGCCTAAAGAAAGTATGGAAGCACTCCGATATTTTTATTATAATCTTGCAGGTAAAATCTGGGGCAGTTATGGATTTGCAGATGGTTTCAGCATACATTATAACTGGTATGCAAAAAGCCATTTGGCCATTGACCAGGGGCCCATTGTAGTGATGATAGAAAACTACAGAACTGGATTAATATGGAATTTATTTATGAAAATAACCGATGTGCAAAACGGTTTAAAAAAACTGGGCTTTAAAAGTAAATGGATCAAAGAATAAGAAAGCTCCCATGCAGTTGTATACAATAAGAACAACACGTTTTAATTTTTCAAAAAAAAGAAATAACAATCACCATTCAATAAAAATTTCAACCATGGAAAAGTTTACATTAACTACCGAACAAATAGCCGCTTATCACAGGGATGGCTATATCATTGTAAAAAATTTTCTTACAAAAGAGGAAATTGAAAAATTGTACAGCATTGCTACCGGAGATGACACTATGAAAAATCACGCCTTTGACCTGAATGACCAGACAGGAAAAAAAACCAAACTGGCACTGTGGTACACACCGGGCAATGATGCGTTTGGCTTGCTTACAAAGAGCGAGCGCATGGTACATTCTGTTGACCAGTTATTGGAAGAAACTACACCTGTTTGTCATTTTCACAGCAAGCTCATGCAAAAGGAACCAAGGGTGGGCGGTGCATGGGAATGGCACCAGGATTATGGTTACTGGTATAAAAACGAATTCCTTTTCCCCAACCAGATGATCTCTGTAATGATTGCTATTACGGAGGCCAATAAAGGAAATGGTTGTTTGCAGGTAATAAAAGGTACACACAAAATGGGCCGTGTAGAACATGGTTTTGCAGGAGAGCAGGTAGGGGCATCACAGCATTATGTTGACCTTGTTTTAAAAACCAGGGAATTGGTTTATGTAGAAATAGAACCTGGCGATGCATTGTATTTTCATCCAAATTTATTGCATCGTTCTGAAGCTAATTTATCAGATAAACCAAGATGGTCATTGATTTCAGTGTACAACAGAAGTGGCAACATACCTTACAATGAGCCATCCCAATCAAGCACAGTACCTTTACAAACAGTTGCTGACGAAGCCCTGCTGCAGTGGCAGGCAAATGGTTTGCAGGAGTCGGCCAATTTTTTACAAAAAGAAAATGACATGGCCTTAAAATAAATTGCTTGCTATGAAGAACCTGCTATCGCCTTTACAGTCCAATACCAAAACAATCATTGCTTTGCTCCGGATCATCATTGGCGCCATGATGATATACCATGGAGCTGAAGTTTTTAACGCAGTACAAATGAAAGAATATGCACAATGGGATAATTTTAAAAATGCATCCTATCCATCCCTGATGCCATACATTGGTAAGTCAATTGAATTTTTTAGCGGTGTATTGTTGTTGCTTGGATTGTTCACGAGGGTAGGCGCAGCAATTCTGATCATCACCATGTGTTATGTCACTTTCAAAATAGGTCATGGCAAATTCTGGTACGAAGATCAGCACCCGTTTATGTTTGTGTTATTTGGCCTGCTTTTCTTTTTTACAGGGCCGGGTAAGTGGAGCCTTGATAACATTGTTTTTAAACCACGGGCAAAATATACTTCATACAAAAAATTATGATACCAGCTTCACTATTTCAATTTAGCATCGTTGCGGCGCTCCGTTCAAAGGCTTTACTGCTATTGAGCATTGACTTCCTGTTTGCAGCAATCAATGTACAGGCACAGTATAAGCAACAAACCTATTGCAACCCAA
>JAYUBR010001261.1:0-3099 GCA_043740775.1 Ferruginibacter sp.
AACCTCAGCTTTACTTATTCCGACCTTGAATATGCAGCACCAAACACTATTACGGAAGGTAATTTATTTGCCCAGCGCTGGAACAACAGCCTGCAAAGCTGGAGCGATTATGTTCCCACTTCTTCCATCAATACATCCACAAACAATGTAAACATTGCCAGCATAAACGGCAGCCAGCTTTATGATTGGTGGACGCTTGCTGATCAAAGCTCGCCCCTGCCCATAACTCTTGTTTACTTTAATGCTGCTGTAAATAATAAGCAGGTAGTTACAAGCTGGCAAACAGATTTTGAAAGTAACAGCAGCCATTTTGAAGTTTGGCGCAGCCACAATGCACAACAGTTTGAATATGTTGGCCGCATTGCGGCTGCAGGCAACAGCAATACCACATTAGATTATACATTAACAGATGCAAACCCTTACACGGGTATATCGTGGTACCGGTTAAAAAGTATTGATAAAGATGCAAGTTTTAAGTGGTCATCTGTTGTAAGAGTAAATATAGAGGAGGCTGCACATCTTTTTCTTACTCCTAATCCTGCGTATAGTTATATCGGCATCAATATAAATAGCCAGGCATTAAACAAAAAACCCGTGGCCCGGCTTTATGATGCAATCGGCAAGCTGCTGCAGCAATTTACAATTACCTCCACTTACCAGCTGGTGAATATATCAATGCTGCCGGCTGGCACTTATAATATCAGCATTGGTTACAATAATGAAATACAAACCTTACAGTTCATCAAAAAATAATTTAATTATGAAAAAGTTTTCTATTATTCTTCTTGCTATCCTGAGTTATTCAGCCGGGTTTTCTCAAAACATTGGCATTAATGCAACAGGCACTCCCCCGCATGCAAGTGCTATGCTGGACATTAGCTCTACAAATAGAGGCTTATTAATTCCCCGCATGACCTCTGCCGAGCGGATAGCGATAACTACGCCCGGCAGAGGATTACTGGTGTTTGATACTGACAACAATAGTTTTTGGTTTTATACTGGTGCAGCCTGGAGCCAGATGTCTGTTGGAAGTAATGGATGGAACTTAACTGGTAATGCTTTAACTAATCCTGCCACTCATTTTTTAGGCACTACGGATAATCAGCCATTACGGTTTAGAGTAAATAATTTATGGGCTGGTGAAATACATCCAACAAATGGCAATTTGTTTTTGGGACTGGGTTCAGGGCAGATAAATACGACCGGTAGCAATAATACAGCAACTGGACAAGGCGCATTAACTTCAAATGCCAACGGCACTTTTAATACTGGTGTTGGGTATGCTGCACTTTATTCAAATACTGGAGGGCAGTACAATACTGCCATTGGGTCTGGTGCACTCAATTTAAACCTGGCCAATGCTAATACCGCCATTGGAGCTGAGTCGTTATTAGCAAATACAAGCGGCTTTGCTAATAGCGCCATCGGGTTTGAGGCACTTAAGTCAAATACTATTGGATATTATAATATTGCCAATGGTAATGGAGCACTTAACAGTAACACAACCGCATCTAATAATATAGCAATTGGTTCTAACGCATTAGCCCTCCAATCTTTTAGCAACGGTGGAGTTGCCTGGAGCAGTAATAATGTTGCCGTTGGTTATAATGCATTGTATTCAAATAACCCAACCGCAATTTTTAACGGAATTAATAATACAGCTATTGGAACAAGTGCTCTTTATAAAAACACTTTTGGCACCGCTAACACGGCAACAGGTACGAATGCACTTTTCAATAATCAATCTGGCTTCTACAATACTGCCATAGGAAAGGATGCGCTTATTAATAATACTGATGCATCCTTCAATACAGCCATCGGCTATAAGGCACTATTTAATAATAATGGGAGTTACAATACCGCCAATGGATACCAGGCACTTTATAATTTAGTCGGTGGAAGCAATAACATAGCTATAGGATTTAATTCCGGTAATGATCCAGGTTCTCCCAACGTTAACAATACAATAAGTATAGGAAATGATGGTATCTTAAATGGAACAAATAACCAGGTAATCATTGGCAACTTTAGCACTGTAGGTTATTTTTCCCATAATTCATGGAATACTTTTTCAGATGCCAGGATAAAGACGGATATAAAAGAAGAGGTAAAAGGGCTCGATTTTATTATGCGGTTAAAGCCTGTAACATATCACAAAAGTATCAACGCAATGCTGGCACTTACGGGCAGTAAACAAACAAAGGATTTTCCGGGCAAATATGATATCGAAAAAATAAAGTTCAGCGGCTTTCTTGCGCAAGAAGTAGAGAAAGCCGCCAACGAAAGCGGTTATGATTTCAGCGGCATACACAAACCTAATAACAGTAAAGAATTGTATGCACTAAGCTACGAAACATTTGTAGTGCCGTTAGTAAAAGCAGTACAGGAGCAGCAGACTATCATCAATAAACAAGATAAACTAATTGAAGACTTACTGAAAAGAGTAACAGCATTAGAACAAAAAAAATAATAACTCATAAAACTTAATTATGAAAAGATTATTTATCTCCTTCTTTACAATTTTACTTTTTGCAAATTGTAACAGTCCAAAAAATAAAGCTGAAGAGCAGGCAAATCAAATTCAGCAAGCCGTTAATAAAAATTCGCCTGGTTCGGTTCCCACTTCTGCCGGTGGTTTTAATATGAAAGTAAAAATGGATGGAAAAGAATGGGTGGCTACTTCCATAGAGACAATGGATGAAGAAGCCGACAGGATAATTGGCTATAACAATAAGGAAAATATCAGCCTGCCTTACAACTGAAGTGATATAGTGGTTGGAAATAAAACAAATTTTGAAAGATCCAATGTTAATTTAAGGCTGAAGGAAAAGGTAGCACCCTGGGCCGGTCTTAAAGGCCAGATGATAATTACCAAGGTTGATGAAACATCTGCAGAAGGCACATTCTATTTTACGGCAAGTAAATACGAAACAAAAAAAACGTTTGAGGTAACAGATGGTTCTTTCCGCATTCTTTATTCAAAAAAATAAATAAAGGCTCAAAACCACTAGCATCCCATTGTAATCAAAAGAGATTCAATTGATTAGGATTTAGTTCTTTGAAAGATTGTAGATAATTTTTGTCAAACAGTTGATTGAC
>JAYUBR010001262.1:0-10035 GCA_043740775.1 Ferruginibacter sp.
CAGTTGCAGGATGCACCGGAAATAAGCGATGAACAATTATTATTTTTAAACAGGCAAATAGATATTTTTTATAAAAACAACCCATAATGGAAGAAGAAATTTTTCAGCAGCGTACAGATCTTTCGGCACTTAACCAGCAGATGCATGCCATACGCAACGAGATAGGAAAAGTAATAGTTGGCCAGTATAAAATGCTTGATTTGCTGATGATAGGTTTATTGTGCGACGGGCATATTTTAATTGAAGGGGTGCCGGGGGTTGCAAAAACCCTTACCGCAAAACTGATGGCAAAAATTATAGATGTGGATTTTAGCAGGATACAGTTTACGCCCGACCTGATGCCGAGTGATGTGGTGGGTACTTCAGTTTTTAATCCAAAGGAAGGCGATTTTTATTTTAAACCTGGCCCTGTTTTCAGCAACATTATTTTAATTGATGAAATTAACCGGGCACCTGCAAAAACGCAGGCCGCATTGTTTGAAGTTATGGAAGAAAGGCAGGTAACCGTAGATGGTGTAACACACGAAATGCGTTTTCCATTCATCATCCTGGCAACACAAAACCCGGTAGAGCAGGAGGGTACTTACCGTCTGCCGGAAGCCCAACTGGATCGTTTTATTTTTAAAATTGATGTGCAATATCCAACCCTGCAGGAAGAGATCGGCATATTAAATAGCCAGCATGGCAGAACACAAACTGAACTGTTGAGCCCGGTAAATAAAATTGTTTCCGTTAAGGAAATTCATGAATTCAGAAATGTGATTCAATCTATTATTGTAGAGCCAAGGCTGATTGAATTTATTGCAAAAATTGTGATTGAAACCCGCAACAATCCTGCATTGTACCTGGGGGCATCGCCACGTGCATCGCTGGCAATTTTAAGGGCTTCCAAAGCCAACGCTGCCATTAAGGGCAGAGATTTTGTAACACCGGAAGATATTGTGGAAATGGCCCCGCCGGTATTAAGGCATCGCATCATTCTTACACCCGAAAAGGAAATGGAAGGCGTTACGCCAGATGACCTGGTGGAAACTATTTTAAAATCAATTGAAGTACCCAGGTAAAACGAATTTAAACTTACGCTTCCTTTCTTAATAATGACACTTATAAAAAAATACATTGGTGATCTTTTTTTAACTACGCGTTTGTATGTGGTAATGGGTATTTGCGCTGTACTGTTCATCATTTCTTTTTTTTATGAGCCTTTGATTTTGGTACCGCAGATTGGCTGCTATGTAATAGCAATGCTGGTATTGATTGATTATTTTTTTCTTTTTATCATTGGTAAAATGCCACTGGCAAAAAGAATCATGGCAGACCGTTTAAGCAACAGCGATGAAAATAAGGTCACGCTTCAAATAACCAACCAGATGCCTTTTGAATTGTACCTTGAGATTATTGATGAACTGCCCGTGCAGTTTCAAAAACGGGACTGGATATTGCACCAGCATTTTAAAGCGCTGCAGCAAAAAGATATTGTTTATTCTTTAAGGCCAACAGAAAGAGGAGAATATCATTTTGGCAATATCATAGTATATATAAAGTCCATGCTGGGGCTGTTGATGCGGCGGTTTTATATTGAAGCCGAAACAATGGTTCCGGTATATCCTTCGTTTATGCAGCTTCGCAAGTATGAGCTGCTTTCGCAAACAACCATACAATCGGAACATGGCAATAAACGGATGCGCAAGATTGGCCACAGCATGGAGTTTGAGCAGATAAAAGAATATGTACGTGGCGATGATATACGAACCATTAACTGGAAAGCAACTGCCCGCAGATCATCCATCATGGTAAATAATTTTACCGATGAAAAAAGCCAGCAGGTGTATTGCCTTATTGATAAAGGGCGATTAATGAAAATGCCTTTTAATAATTTAAGTTTGCTTGATTATGCCATTAACAGCACGTTGGTATTAAGCAATGTTTGTTTACAAAAACAGGATAAAGTAGGGCTGATAACCTTTGCCAATAAAATGGGTACGGTATTGGCCGCAGACCGAAAGCCGTTACAAAAGGCCAACATTTTGCAACTGTTGTATAACCAGGAAACAAATTTTTTAGAAAGTGATTATGAAATGCTTTACCTGCAGATACGCAACAGGATCAAGCAACGCAGCCTGCTGATTTTGTTTGCCAATTTTGAATCGCTGTCTGGTTTAAAACGACAATTGAATTATTTAAAGTCTATCGCAAAGCATCATTTGCTGATGGTAGTTTTTTTTGAAAATACAGAATTAAAACAATTGTCTTCCATTAATGCAGCCAACCTGGAAGAAGTGTATGTTAAAACAATTGCAGAAAAATTTGTTTTTGAAAAACGGCTGATCGTTAAAGAACTTTCCAACAATGGTATCTTATCTATTTTAACCTCTCCTGAAAATTTAACCGTTAATACCATTAATAAATATTTGGAATTAAAGGCAAGGCAGGCGATTTAAATTCTTAATTAATAATTGATAATTAATAATTAAGAATGACAGGATACTACTTCTTGTAACAAAAACAACTTCAATAGCTTTTTTATGTTCTTCGGTAAACTTAGTGGAATCGGCTTTTTGGATGTTTAACGTTAGTAGAAAATCGGGGGTTTGAGCTACTTGATAATTTTTCTACTAAGGTTAAACAGCCATTATTGGAGACTATAATAATTGAATCCCACTAAGTTTACAGAAGAACCCTTTTTACTATTATTTTTTTACAACGTACACTCTTCAATTTTCATTTTTCGCTCATTCACCCATTTACAAATAGTTACCTTCGCAAAAAAATAAATCATTGGCCCGTAAAGAAACATACCGCTCAAAATATGAAAGCAAAACAGCAGACGGAGAGAGGCCTGCACAAAAGGAACGTGCCCCACGAATACCCATTGACCCCGCCATCCAATTGCCTTATGCAGAAGGCAAAGTATTGCTGATTGATAAGCCGCTGCACTGGACATCGTTTGACGTGGTGCGTAAATTGCGCAGTATATTGCAGATAAAAAAAATTGGCCATGCAGGCACCTTAGATCCTCTGGCAACGGGCCTTTTAATAGTATGCACCGGCAAGTTTACAAAAAAAATAAATGAATATATGGCGCAGGAAAAAGAGTACACCGGCCATATTGTTCTGGGGGCAGTAACACCTACCTTCGACCTGGAAAGTGAGCTGGAACAACAACAGGATTTTCAACACTTGTGTGATGCTGAAATAAAAAATGCAACGCTGCAATTTACCGGAGCCATACAGCAATTGCCGCCCATTTATTCTGCCATAAAAAAAGATGGTATTGCTTTGTATGAACTTGCAAGAAAAGGAACAGCGGTACAATTAGAACCAAGAAATGTAACCATTCATTCGTTTGAAATTACAGCAATTAATTTACCCGAAATAAGCTTTAAAGTTGTTTGCTCAACCGGCACCTATATCCGCAGCCTTGCAAATGATTTTGGCGCTGCATTGGGTTGTGGAGGTTACCTCGGTAGTTTACGCAGAACAAGAATCGGCGAATTTGATGTAAACAATGCTATTGACATGGAGGAGATTTTGCAACAGGTAACCCATCAAAATTCCGTTGACAAAACCGGCACTACATTTTCGGATCAATCAACTAAAACGGATAACTTAAGCCTATCGTAAAATTAAAATTTTCCTGTCGCCAGGTTCTGTTTTCAACACCTCCCTTTAATAAATGATTGTAAGTAATATCGGGAATTTGCCAGCCATTATTTTTTATAATGTCTGGTTTTTTACACCTAAAACCAAGATCAAACCGCAATACCACATAAGTAAAATCAAAGCGAAAACCGGTGCCTACATCAACACCCAGTTGTTGATAAAACTTGTTGAATTGAAATTGCAGTGTGTCTGCACCTCCGCCAGGCCTGGTGTTTCTAAGATTCCATACATTACCGCCATCGGCAAACAGCGCCCATTTTAAAACAAGCTGGTTGGGAATAATCTGAAAAAGATCGTGCCGGTATTCTGCATTTACTTCAAAGCGGATATCACCGGTGCGGTCGTTGGTGAGTGAATTAGTATTTAATATAGGCTTTCCACCCGGGCCGATACCGCGGATTGGCCAGCCCCGCATACTGTTAGCACCACCGGAAAAGTATTGTTTGAAAAATGGTAATGAAGCGGTATCATTATTTTCCAATGGAATACCCACTCCAAGAAAAGCCCTGAAAACCCTTGCTGCTTTGCGATTGGTAATAGCATAAGTATATTCACCATCCACCTTTACAAACTGGCGCAATTCTTTTTTAAAAATTCCCAGCCTGCCCCAGAGTAAGCCCGACTCTTCAATATTGCCAGTAAACGACCGCTGCCGGTTAGTATGCTTTGGATTGATGTATGTGGAAGAATAGCTGTAGGAACTTCCGATAATTAAAGCAGTGTTATAAGAGTAACGCAGGTAAGGATTTGCAAGTAAAATTCTACTGAAACTATCCGACTGGTTAAACAAGTAAGAGTATTCAATGTTTGGAATTTTAATGATGTTTTTTCTGTTTATTTTATTGTTCCATTGGTTACCGAAAGCTACTCCTGCAGAGAATAAATTAAACAGGTCAATTCTTTTAGTATAGGAGGGATTTGTGTTGATAAAAGTTTGTTGCGAAAGCGGTTTGCCATTATTGAACCATGATTTTGGTAAAAGGTTAATGGGCCCAAGTAAGCGTGGAAAACTGATGGTATTCGTGTAACTTAGTTCGTTCGAATTAATGATCCTGTTGGACCGGGATGAGTTTAAATTCAACTCTACGCCATAGCGGATAGCATGGGTCATTTTAATGCCTTCTTTGTGAATATTGCGGTTTTGAAAAGATAAATTGGTAGATAATCCAAGCAGGTTGCCACCACTTGGAACGGTGGCGGTATTGGCATTGCTGTTTACAGAATAACTGGCTTCTATATTGGCTTCAAATCCATATTTACGGGCAGGGATCATCTGCAGAATCATATCCAGTTTACCAAGGCTGTCTTTTCTTTCAACGGTTTGAATATTGATGTTTTGCCATACGCCTGTTTTAGAAAAATTGCTGAGGGTTTTGGCATAGCTTTCCTGCCGGTACAAATCGCCTTTTTTAAAATCCATATTGCGCAATAAAAAATTATTACGGAATAATTTTTTGTGGTAGCGAATCACGAAGTTGTTTCTTTTGGTTGTATCTGCAAAAAAAGACAATGCATTTAAACTGTCATTGCTGCTGTAATCAGGATAAATATATACGTTGCTGATATAAAATTTTTGCAGCCGCAAACTGTCTGCGAGCAGGTTTATAATCATATCTAATTTTATCGTTGGCTTATTTCTTTTTAGGTTTGCCTCCGCAAGCAAACGGATGTTTTCAAACGGATCGTCAGAAATATTGGTTAAAGATAAAATAGTGGTATCGCCCCTCATCCTCAAATCGTCTGTAATAAATTTGTAATAGCCATTATTTCTGTACAAATCTACCAGCCTGCTTGTTTCTGCAAGCACTTCTCCTTTTGTAACCGGGGTACCCTTTTTAATAAACGATTTGGGCATTGTCTCTACTGCCAGCCGTTGCAGTTCCGGTTTGTTTAAACGGTAACTAAAAGTATCTATCAGGGTGGGGTTACCTGCATCAACGATATATTTTACAGATACCCGCTGTTGTTTATCCCAGCTTAAACGCAACAAACTCTTTCGTTTTCTTACTAAGGCAGTATGTACAGTAGTATCAATTATTACAGAATCTTTGGCCTGGTAGTAACCTAAGTGAAACATAGAGCCAATCATATTCCTTGCCGATTTGTAGGTATATGCAGTATCATAAGCAGCAGCAGGAATAGCGGTATGAAATAAAAATAATTTATCTTTTATAAAAACTCTTGCACTATCATCCAGTTGATCGTACAATCTTTGCTTTGCAATATTTCTCTCATCAGTATTAAAACTGCCACCCCTGAGTTCAATAGTATTTTTAAATAAAAAGGGTTTACCTTTTTGATAATTTTGCGCAGTAGTACAGGAAGATAATATCAATGCTGCGCAAAAAATATTTTTCAGAACATTCAAAAATTTCGTTTTTACAACCACACTAACAATATAAATTTTTAAAAGAACAATGTTAAGCAAAACATATACCAAATATATCCAAAGTTTGCACCACAAAAAATTAAGAGATGCGGATAATGTATTTATAGCCGAAGGTAGTAAAGTAGTAATGGAATTATTGCAATCATCCATATTTTCATGTCAGCAGGTGCTGGGCTTGCAGCAATGGCTGCAGCAAAATGAAATGTTAATTCGCAAAACTTACAGCGGCCCGTTGCAGGCAATAGACAATTTTGAACTGGAAAAAATATCTGCCTTAAGCACCCCCAACCAGGTGCTGGCTGTTTTTAAAAAATCAAAAAAAAATCCCAGTGACCCAAAAGGTAAAATAACCCTTGTGCTGGATACCATCCAGGACCCTGGAAACCTGGGTACCATTATTCGTATTGCCGACTGGTTTGGTGTGGCATCCATTATTTGTTCAGAAAATTGTACCGATATGTACAACGCTAAAGTGGTGCAAAGTACCATGGGTAGTTTGGGCAGGGTTAATGTGGACTATACAAATATTACCGACTGGCTAAAAAAGAACAGCGGCATAAAGACATATGCAGCAGCCCTGAATGGAAAAAATGTACACCAGTTAAAAGGGGTAACCGAAGCCATTATTATTATCGGCAACGAATCAAAAGGCATTAGTGCGGAGGTAATGGAATTGTGTACCGAAAAGATAACCATACCAAAAACCGGCCATGCAGAGTCATTAAATGCAGCAGTAGCGGCGGGCATTATTTTATCACACATGATAGTATAAAAAATAATTAGTCCGGGCTAAGAAGCAATGTGGGTCATCGTTGCATCGCCCTCTTATACAAAAAGAGCCTTGTTGAACTGCGGTTTTTGCATTGAAGTGTAAGCAATTTTAAAGCCACAGTAAGGCAGTGTTTTTTTAATGAGGAAATTATTTGCCATTTTAAATTATGGGCAATTCATTGCATACAGTTCATACATTTAAATATGCTTCCGGTTAAAAGTAGAATACCACAAAGCTGAAAAAGCAGAAGAGGGCGATGCCCGCCCGGATGAACACCCACCAGAATGAATCTTTCAGGCTGGCGTTCGGACGGGCAACGATGATCCACAAAGCTGCTACTTTGCCTGGACAAAAATTATCTTTTAAAAATCATTCTTTTCTAGCCCTAAAAAAATTACCTGAACTGTATAGCTTTAACCGGTTTAATTTTTTTTACAAGCAAAGTGGGTACAATCAATGTGGCAAAACAAATGGCCAGTGTAATAATATCTACCAGTGCAACCTGCCACCACACAACATCTGCGTGGGCAGCGGCCATATAATATGCTTCTTCATCTAATTTTATAAAACCTGTTTTTTGTTGCAGCCAGCAAATGAATAAACCGAGTAAGGTGCCTGTAATAATGCCTGTTACTGCTATTAAACCGGTGTTGTATAAAAATATTTTTTGTACCATCCAGTCGCTGGCGCCTACAGCTTTTAGTATGCCAATCATCCGGGTTCTTTCCAACACTATAATAAGCAAACAGGTGATAAGGTTTACAATGGCAACAATCATCATAATGCCCATCAGTATAAATTTTATTTTATTCTGTAGTGCCAGCCAGTCAAAAATATTACTGTACATTTCTGTAATAGTTTTGGCGCTCCATCCCTGCGGGGTTAATTCTTTTATTAAAGTAGCAACGGTATCTGTTTGTGTATAGTCTTTTATAAATACTTCGTAACCGCCTATCTGGCGTGGGTTCCAGTCGTTCATCCGGCGAATTAAATTGATATCGCACAGGCCGAATTGTTTGTCGTATTCATCAATAGAAGTTTTAAAAATACCAGCGATCTTTAATTTACGGGGACGCTTTGTACCATCTTCCTGTATAAAAAAAGACAGCAGTGTATCGTTTACCTGTACATTTAACTGGCTGGCGATATAGGCAGAAATATTTATTTCGCTGCTGTATCCGCTGTTTGAAAACGACAACCATTTTCCTTGTTGTAAAAATGGATTCAGCCTTGTATAATTAAAAGAAGAATCAATACCTTTTAATAAAATGCTTTCAATGTCGGTGCCATAAGTTAATATCACCGATTTGGTAGCATATCGTTCAATAGATTTTACCTGTGGTAATTTTTTTACAATATTTTCAACAGTGTCATTGGCAATAATTGGGTATTGCTCTGCAATGCTAACACGGTTCTCAATATCCTGCTGTACATGCACATGCCCCCAGAAACTGAAAATTTTATTACTGATTACATTTTCAAAACCATTCACAAAACTCAATGCCACTATCATTACCGCCACGCTGATAGCCGTAGCGCCAATGGCCAGCCGGATGATAAACCGTGAAAAAGTATTTTGCCTGTTAAATGCAATTTTGTTGGCTATAAAAGCGGATATATTCAATCGGCGTATTTTTTGCTATCTTTCAAAAGTAAATATTTTAATAACCACATGCATATTTTTAAATTAATCACTGCTGCATCCATTTTATTACTGATGCAAAAAACATTGCCGGCACAAATAAATCCCGAGGCTGTTTACGATAACAATATTCACACGGTAAGGTTTCATCCGTATGGCGACCAGGAGTCAATGGCCATTTATAAACTCAACAGTACAGACCGTACAGAGCTTCACTTTGATGATATGGATACAAGGGTAAAAAGTTATTACTATACTTACCAGTTATGCGATTACAACTGGCTACCAGTAAACCTTAGCCCGTTTGATTTTATTAAGGGGTTTACGCAGCAACGCATTTCGGGCTATCGGTTTTCTTCTATTGCTTATACAAGGTATATTCATTACCAGGCCATTTTGCCTGAAGCAAATAGTGTACCCACCCGCAGTGGCAATTACCTTGTAAAAGTTTTTCTGGATGGCGATACCAGTAAGCTTGTTTTTACCAAAGCCTTGCTGGTACTTGATTCCAAAGCAAGCGTATCTGCGCAGGTGGTACAACCTTTTACGCCAGATAGTTATAATACGCACCAGCACATAAAGTTTACCGTTAATGTAGAAGGTTTAAATACCAGTAATGCCAGTCAGCAGGTTAAAGTAGTGGTTTTACAAAACGGCCGCTGGGATATTGCGCAGGGAAATGTACTGCCCACTTTTATCAGAAATAATTCGCTGGAGTACAGCAATGAAAATAATTTTGTTTTTGCCGGTGGTAAAGAATGGCGCTGGCTTGACCTTAGAAGTTTTCGTTTATTAAGTGAAAGGGTTGACAGTGCCAACCCTAAAAGAACTGACCTGTATGTAAAACCAGACGGACCCAGAAGTGGCCAGCGGTACGTGTATTATGCTGACCTGGATGGTAAATACCTGGTTACCACTTATGAAACTGTTAACCCTTACTGGCAGGGCGATTACGCCAATATTCATTTTAAATATGTACCACCATCCAACACCCCTTTTGCTGACAAGGACCTGTATTTAATTGGCCAGTTAACAGGCTACCAGTTAAATGAAAACAGCAAAATGCATTTCAATACAGAAAAAGGTATTTATGAAAATACACAGTTTTTAAAACAAGGCTATTACAGTTACGGCTATGCGCTGGTTGATAAAAATGATCTTTCCAAAAGAACAGATATGGATGGCAATTACTGGGAAACTGAAAATAATTATACGGTACTGGTTTATTACAAATCGTTTACAGACCAGGTCGATCAGTTGATAGGAGTAGCCAGAATAAATACCCGCAGCGACCGGCCAGGCTTTAGTTTTTAAGGCTCTGATATCATCTGGCATTAACTCCGGGTTTGAATAAGTTATTTGCAAAATGATAAAAATTCTATCAATTTTTAAGTTCGTTTAAATACACGAATTATTAAAAAGTTCGTTTACTTAAACGAATCATGCAATAATTCGTGTATTTAAGCGAACTGAAATTTTTGTTGTACATTTATACCAACAAATAATTTTATAGTAAATGGCAGTAAGGGCAGTATTAACGGGAGATATTGTAAACTCAACCCGGTTAAA
>JAYUBR010001263.1:0-3094 GCA_043740775.1 Ferruginibacter sp.
AACCGTGCATAGCCAGCCTTTGTCAAACAAAACAACAACACAAACCAAGGGTTTATTTGATAATGATTCATTGCTGGAAATTACCATCAGTGGTAACCTACGTGATTTATTAAATGACAGGGCTGAAACGCCACAGTCTCATCCTGTTACAGTTTCATACAGGCAGCAAGACAACACAGAAATAACTGTTACCGCGGAAGGAAAAACAAGAGGCCATTTCCGCAAGCTGAAAACCAATTGCCTTTATCCGCCCTTGCAGATCCATTTTATGCAAACTGATTCCCTTAAATTATCTGTTTTTAAAGAACAGGAAAAAATAAAATTAGTGATGCCCTGCCAGGGTGACGAATATGTAATAAGGGAATGGCTGGTATACAAATTATACAACCTGGTAACACCAAAAAGTTTTCGTGCAAGGCTTGTAAAAATAACAATGAGTGATACGAAGGGTAAAAAAAGTACAGCGCCATTTTATGGCGTTTTTTTAGAAGAGGAAAAACAGGTGGCGTTTAGAAACAATTCGATTGCAATAAGCAAAAAATTAGAGCCCGGTGAAGTAGAACAACAACCATTTTTAACGATGGCTGTTTTTGAATACCTTATTGGCAATACAGATTGGTCTGTACAATACCTGCAAAATATTAAATTAATTGCTCCTGATTCAAATGCAACACCAACAGCCATTCCATACGATTTTGACCATGCCGGTTTGGTAGATGCGCCTTATGCAAAACCAGCCGAAGAACTGCTGATGAACAATGTAAGGCAGCGAAGATACCGGGGCTATTGCGTAAAAGATATGCGGCTTTTTGATAGTACTGTTACTTTGTATAACCGCATTAAAAATGATGTGTATGCCACCTATATCAATTGCAATTTACTGGATGAAAAATTTAAAAAAACCGCCCTCAGATACCTGGACGAATTTTATGTCACCATTAACAATCCTGATAAAATGAAAAAAGAATTTCAATATCCCTGCGATAAAACCGGTACGGGCAACGTTGTTATAAAAGGGTTACGGGAAGAATGATTGCTTGCAAGCCCTTGTTACTTTTGATACCTGAACAATAAAATATTTGCATCTCCTTCTCCACCCTCGTTGCTGATATACAGATCGCCTTTGCTATTGAAAGTGATTCCTTCAGGCTGTTTAAATAAGGCAGGGTCAAGCGGGTAATATTTCTTTACCTTCCATTGTTCATCCAGTATCAATAATAATTTATTTACCGATGAAATAATAAACCACTCATGGGTTAGCGGATGTTTTGCAATGCCCGAAGGATGAAATTTGGCCTTGTCATTTCCATCCTTTGGCTGAATGATTGACACATCTATCTTAAATGAACCTGCAACGCTGAACGAATCGCCTGTAGCTTTCTGCAATGTATAAACTGACACTTCTTTCTTTTGTTTATCTCCAGGGCAATTTTTACATAATGCAAACAGTTTATTACTATCGGCAAACAATCCTTCATACTCACCTTCGGGTAAAATGTGCTCGTAAATTTGTACGCTGTCCATCTTTTCTTTTTTCATTGCTTCAACAGAAAATAAAAACAGGGAACCATCACTTCTTAACACCGCAACCCTGCTGCTATCAAAAATGGTTACATCTTCATAATCTCCTTTTTTACCAAATTTTGAGCGGCTCAGGCTTTCATCTTTCCATGAAAAATAAAAAATTTTCCCGTCTTCATCTTCAATGGCAAAAAGGCTATCTTCTTTTTCTTTTAAAAATGCAATGCCCGAAATTTCGTGTAAGGCAGCGGGTAGTAATTTTTTTTGAGGAGTAGTAAAATCATACCCGGCGGGGCTTTTACGCTGTGCTGTAGTATTACAATTTGAAAATATCAAAATAAGCAATAAACAAATAAAACCATTTGTAAAAAGATAAACCGGCTTATGCATTGGTGTATATTTTAATTGTATAATTACCGGTAAATGATAGCAGATAACGCATACGCAACCACGGCAGCAATAAGGCCATACATAAAAATGGTATACGAAATCCGCAATAACCTGTACTTACGACCCAGCACTTTTCCCTGCCAGAAAATATCTTTTGTAAGGCTGCCATATAAAAATTCACCATCGGCCATCATTGCCTTTATCCCTTCATTGTACTCCTTAAAATTCATATTGTAAAAGCTGCCGAAATATAAAAGGTTTACAGATTTTTTTTCTAACTGTTCTTTTGTAAATACGCCATTGCCAATGTGCGGACGGGTGGCCAGTACTGCATAAATAATGGTGGTAACATTTACAGCCAGTAAAATAAGTGTGGGTATCAACAAGTGCCTGTTCTCATCCAGGTTTTTTAAAATTAGCCCTATCAACACAGATATGATGATGGAGTTTACTGAAATCATAATGTGCGCTTTATTATCTGCCATTACACTAATGCGTACGTTATTTGAAGATGAAATACGGAACATGGTCTCAATACCTTTTACCGGACGATCCTTATCCTTTTTTATTTTTTTGTTTACAGTTATATCATCAATGGCTGACTGTTCAACGCCATCAAATGCTATTACCTGCTCCTGTTGCAGTTCCAGTAATTTTTCCTGTTGCCTTATCTTTAACCAGGTTAGATTTTCCGCTTTGGATTTATCCAGCAGTTCCTGGCAATAGTCTGTATGATACCGGTGATTTTCAAAGAGGCTAATTGTGGATGCCCGCCATGCTATTCCGTCAATTTTTGTATTCGTCCGGGCCTCGGTCTCCTTTTTTAACTGCTTGCTTTTTTCACGGAAATCAGGTGTACCCAGGTTAAATAAATCAGCATCACAAATAATTTTTTCTATCAGCGATTGAGGCTCCTGCGGTATTTTGGTTGCCAGTATACATTTTTTTATTGCAGCAATATCTTCTTCCGGTACACCGGCATTTTTAAAAAAACCGGCTGCCAGTAATGCACTTTTATCTTCATGCAATCCGGCTGTTGGCACAAGCTGCCCTGCATCATGAAAGCAGGCTGCCGCACAAACAATAAAAAACAAGCGGTCATCCAGTTGGTAATGGGCGGCAATTTTTTTTGCATTAGCCATCACTTCCATTGTATGCAAATAATTATGGTAGTACAAATTTG
>JAYUBR010001264.1:0-3094 GCA_043740775.1 Ferruginibacter sp.
TTAAATAATGTGGAATTTCGTCAGGGCGATATTGACGATATGCCTGTTACCAGCAACTACGCCAACGTTATTGTAAGCAACTGTGTGTTGAACCTGGTACCCAACAAATACAAAGTGATCAGCGAAATTTTCAGGGTGTTAAAACCAGGCGGCCATTTTTCTGTCTCGGATATTGTATTGGAAGGTGAACTGCCAGCCAGGTGGAAAGAAGTTGCAGAGTTGTATGCAGGCTGTGTTTCAGGCGCCATTCAAAAGCAGGTATACCTGGAAATTATTGGACAGGCAGGGTTTAAAAATATCACTTTACAAAAAGACAAATGCATCATTATACCTGATGAAATTCTATCCAATTATTTAAGTACTGAAGAAATTTCGGAATATAAAAATGGCCATACAAAGATTACAAGCATAACAGTGTATGCAGAAAAGCCTGCAAAAGATGACAGGAATTGTTGTGAGCCAGGAAGTGGTTGTTGCTAAACCAGAGGTACCAACTTTTTAAAAGTTGGTACCCTTTTGACGATTCGGTATTACCAAATTTAAAGTTGGCAAAGATTTCAAATTTCTAAAATCAGATCGCAATGGAGATCATTCAACTGCTTCCGTCCCATTGGAAAGCGGTAAGTAAAATTTATGTTGAAGGAATAAGCACCGGCAATGCTACTTTTCAAACAACTGTTCCGGAATGGGCAGAGTAGGATAATGTACATGTTGCCAATTGCAGACTGATGGCTGTTGAAAATAATGAAGTAAAAGGTTGGGCCGCCCTTACGGCAGTGAGCGGCCGTTGCGTATATGCTGGCGTTGCAGAAGTTAGTGTGTACGTGGCCGCGGAAGCAAGAGGTAAGTTTCAGGATCATCGGCAACAGGGAAAAAATAGGTAAGATCAACGGCATGTGGAGAGACACTTTGCTACTCGAAAGAAGAAGTACTATCACGGGTAAATAACAAATAAAATATGTCAGCAAACAATTGTGCCCCTGCACAGGAAAGAAAAAAATTAAGTTTTTTAGACCGGTATCTCACCTTGTGGATTTTTTTAGCAATGGCTGTTGGTGTTGCAATCGGGTATTTTTACCCATCTTCTTCTACATTTATTAATTCTTTTTCTTCCGGCACAACCAACATCCCATTGGCTGTAGGGTTAATATTGATGATGTATCCCCCACTGGCGAAAGTACGGTATGAAAAAATGGGTGAAGTGTTTAAAAATACTAAAGTGCTGGGCGCTTCTTTATTGCTAAACTGGATTATTGGCCCCATACTGATGTTTGTATTGGCAATTACATTTTTGCAGGCTTATCCCGAATACATGATTGGGTTGATATTAATAGGGCTGGCCCGCTGTATTGCCATGGTAGTGGTGTGGAACGAACTGGCCGAAGGTAACAGGGAATATGCCGCGGGGTTGGTTGCATTGAACAGTATTTTCCAGGTGGTATTTTTTAGTATATATGCCTATATTTTCATCACCGTTTTACCGCCGCTGTTTGGGTTAAAGGGATTGCCGGTGAATATTACCATTGGTGAAATTGCAAAAACAGTAGGTATTTATTTAGGTATTCCCTTTGCCGCAGGTATCATCAGCCGCTATGCATTAATAAAACTAAAAGGAGCTGATTGGTTCAATGAAAAATATGTTCCGGTAATTTCTCCTGTCACCTTAATTGCACTGCTCTTTACCATCCTGGTAATGTTTAGTCTCAAAGGTAAATTGATTGTGCAGATACCGATGGATGTAGTCAGGATTGCCATCCCGCTGACCATTTACTTTGCGATCATGTTTGTAGTCAGTTTTTTTACGGGTAAATATTTTGGTGCTGATTATTCCCGGTCAACCTCGATTGCATTCACGGCCACAGGCAATAATTTTGAACTGGCCATAGCTGTTGCGATTGGTGTATTTGGCATCAACAGCGGTGAGGCTTTTGCAGGCGTAATTGGTCCGCTGGTAGAAGTGCCCGCGTTAATTGCTTTGGTGAATCTTGCTTTTTGGTTCCGGAAAAAATATTATACTAAAACAGCAATTGCGTAATACTATAATCAAAAATAAAAATGAAAAAGAAACTCTTATTTGTTTGTATTGAAAACAGCAACCGCTCGCAAATGAGCCAAGCCTTTGCAAAAATAATTGGTGGCGATAAGGTAGAAACTTTTAGCGCCGGCAGCAAACCGAGTGGTATTGTAAACCCCAAAGCCATTGCGGCAATGAAAGAACTGGGATACGATTTAAGTACCCACGACAGTAAAAGTTTAGATGAAGTAAAAGCATTTGCACCCTTTGATGCAGTGGTAACAATGGGTTGCGGCGATGCCTGCCCATGGATGCCCACCAAACAATTTATCAACTGGCAGATACCCGATCCTAAACACATGGAGCCAAAGCAGTTTAATGAAGTGAGGGATTTTATAAAAAACAAAGTGAAGGAATTGATTGATGAACTGTAATAAAAAAACCGCCCTGATAACAGAGCGGTTTATCTTTTAAAAAAATTGATTATTTCCTGTCACTTAATTTTGACAATAGCCTGATTATTTCCAGGTACAGCCATACGATGGTTACCATTAATCCAAAAGCACCGTACCATTCCATGTATTTAGGTGCGCCCGCTGCAGTACCCTGTTCTATCATGTCAAAATCTAAAATAAGGTTTAACGCAGCTACTACTACTACCACCAAAGAAAAGCCTATGCCCATTAAAGAACCTTCATGCAAAAAAGCCATATCAACACCAAACATCCTTAATACCATTGCAATTAAATAAAATATTGCAATGCCTGCAGTAGCTGTAAAAATAACAGCCTTAAATTTTTCCGTGGCTTTTATAATTTTAAAACTGTACAACAAATACATGGCGATGGCTGTACCAAATGTTAAGCCCACTGCATTCATAACAATATTAGGAGCTTTGGTTGCAAATGCATCATTGTACATGGCAGATATTGCACCTAAAAAAAGGCCTTCCAGTAAAGCATACAAGGGAGCAAGATAACCTGCCCATTCTTTTTTAAAAATAATTACTATTGCAGTGATGAGCCCACCGATGAGGCCAGTCCAGATAAGTGGCTGTACATTTCCGCCAATGGAAAATTC
>JAYUBR010001265.1:0-3094 GCA_043740775.1 Ferruginibacter sp.
TTTAAAAACTTTCCCCCTTGGCGCAAGGGTGCAGGGCGGGCAGTGAGCGTAAGCGCCTACAGGTGCAGGAGTGTAGGATAAACAGAAGAAACGGCGATTTATGTTCCCTGCGCAGTGCCACAGTGTTAGGCGCAGGAATGAGGGGCGAGCAAGGAGCGGCAGGTTTCCTTTGTCAGGCAGTTACTCATATTTGGGCAGTGTACTATTTTAGTTCCGGATAGTTTTGATGACAAGGATTAGTAACAAATAGACACAGTGTTGGAGGGATACACCTGACGGATCAACTTTTTAAAGGAACTTTTATTCTGCTTTTAAGTACACTTTAAATTCTGATCCAACGCCTAACTGGCTTTCCACTTCAATCTTTCCTCCCGAATTATTTACGATTTCTTTTACTAAATATAATCCGATACCAGAACCTTCAATATTGTTTTCTACCCTAAAATATTTTGAAAATATTGATTCCGTTTTAGTTGTATCAATACCAATACCATTGTCTTTTACAGCAATAATTATAAAATTATTCTCCTGGCTTGTCTTGATAAAAATCTCCGGTTTTCTTTCAGAAGATGCAAATTTTATTGCATTGCTTACCAGGTTATAAACGATGCTTCTTAATTTTCTTCTTGAAAAAGTTATTTCAGAAATATTGATTTCACTTTTTATTACACCACCAGCTGCCCTTAAATTATCAGAAATAGTAAAGCGCACATCTTCCAGAATATGTTCAAAACTTATCAATTCCTCTTCTGCTTTATATTTATGTTCCTGCTTCCTGGTATCAGTTAATTCATTAATGATGCTTTGCATTTTCCTGACGGAATTTTCCACAATTTTTAACAGAGCAGGAAACTCTGGTGAATTTTCCGGGTCTACAGTTTTAAACAGGTCAATAGCCAAAATCAAACTGGTGAGAGGGGTTTTGATATCGTGTGAAATAGTATCTAATAAAGTTTCATGATCTGAGATCAATTTCTCCTGCGTTTTTAAATCTTTTATACGCATACTAATTTCAACAAAGGTTATGATTACCCCATTTGTTTTATTATTTTTTAATTCAACATAAGGGATAATATTCATTTGATACCACCTGAAATCAGTAGTTTGAATTTCCTTTTCAAGAATTTCATTGTTATCCATTACATGTTGAATATTATCCAGTATTGAAGGAAAACGAAAATTATCTTTTATGTCACTGATTGATTTACCTACATCTGTCAGGGAAAGGCTAAACTGCTTCATAGCAGGGGGCGTAAATTTTTGTAGTACCAAATCAGCATCTACAAATAATTGCGGGATAATGGTATTTCTAAAATAGTTTTCAAGCACATCGTTGTGCTCAATGAGGCTTTTTATTTGTTCTTTTTCAGAAGACATATTTTTCTTTTTTGAAATTGGTATATTGAATTTACGTTATAGAGCTAGGGTCAAGATAACCTTATTCCTGTTGTATAAATTTTTTATTTTTTGAAGGAGGAAAACCCAATCAATTCCCTTGCGGGATACCAGTTTCCCTTTTTTGACAACTTGATTATAAGTGAGATACCGATAAAGCCCAGGATTTTTCTGAGGCATTTAATATTCTACAAACTAGCAGTAAAAAAGCCAATAAAAATTTTATCTACGAGGCTAAACAACCTTAGTTAGCAGAAGGGTTTTGATATCTGAGGTAGGTAAATGACATACGGTAATCGTTATGTTCAAAATGAAACATGCCCCCTGAATGCAAAAACATGCACCGGACCACGATCTTTATTGTAAGCCGGGTTATTTACAAACTGGTAGTCGAATGATACAAAAAAAGCCGTGGAAATTTTTGCCTGGTAATAAATTTCGCTAATGCTTTCAGCGCCATAATTCAGTTTGCCATCACCTATAATAAAGCCATATAAACCTGCTTTTAAAAAATTTTGGTGCTCCTTCGAAATGCCATTGATAACCTGGGCTATTCCGATATTGTCATCTGGTCTTTTCCACCCGGTACCCAGTATGTTGATGCCTGCACTGATGCTTCTGTCTATTTCTGTAAATGCCCAGGTAGCGGTTTTGCCATCGTTGTAACTGGCTTTAAAAAATACACCAACAGCAGCAGATATTTCCTGCTCTGCATTGATGCCAAAACCATATTTTATACCACCATATTTTTTCCATTCTTTTTCGCCGCTATACACAACCACACTGCTGCTGTCGCCATTTTTTATGTCGCGTAAAGTAGTGTTGTAAGTGGGTGCCTGCGACAGGTTATGAAAAAAAAGAAGCCTTACTGCACCCGGCCTTTTTGCTGTCCAGTTTTTTTCTGCTTCAATGGTTTCTGAATGTGCTTTTGTTACTTTATAATCCAACTGTAAACCATTTGCTTTTCTTGGTTCCAGCACTGATGATATGCGGATTGCCCATCCTGGTTGTATCAATTCAGCCACCAATCCTTCTGTATAGCCACGGGTATCGGCAGGATAGTCCCAGGCAGCATTGCTCATTAACGACCAGTTTAAAAATTGCATTCTTGGATCATGACTGTATTTATTTTTATCGAAAAAATCGGCCATACAAATTTTACCTGCGGTTAGCGTAATGCGGTTTGCCGGTATTGTTTCTTCTACCTGGTTTGCATCTGCTTCAATTTTTTCAATGGCTTTATTTTTTAATGCAACATGTTGCATTAAATATAGTCTTGCGATATATAATTTTGGTTCTGTGCTGCCAATTCTGAAAGTTTCGCCGTTGGTAAAACCTGCAATGCCTTTAGCAGCACTGATTCCCGTCCCGCCGGTAATTTCAGGATTAAAATACAGGGATGCATTTTTCCAGAGTTTTCTGCCGGCAAACAGGGTGGTGGTGATTGATAATTTTTGGTGCTCAGCATCATTGATCAGGCTATTGATACCAGTATATTTTGCTTTAAAAGCAGGGTGCGATTGATTGATAGCCGTTAACTGAAAATGAAATGACCAGTTTTTATTACTGTCCAAAAGCGCCTGCGCAAAAACGGATATCGAAAATAGTTGTACAAATAAGAGTATCGGAAATTGCTTCATTTTTGAAAAATAATAATTATTTCCATTCAAACAATTTTTAGCTGGGAAAAAGAATGCAG
>JAYUBR010001266.1:0-10014 GCA_043740775.1 Ferruginibacter sp.
AATTGACTGTAAAAGTGGGATATTTTGACCCGATGGGTATTTTACGGTAAGGGAACTGGATGTATTGCTGACCTGGCTTAAAACTCATATCCACACTTAAAATTACTGCCTGGTATTTTGTAAACTGACTGCTTATTTTTTCATACGGATAATTGGGCGTAATGTTTATACTGTCATTTTTAAACACGGTAAAATTAGTGGTGTTGTTTAAAGGAATACGATCTTCGTAGAGGGCCTTTACATTAAAACGTAACCCGTTCTCATACCTTTTTGTAAAGCCGGTGGCTACAAAATAATTTTCGTAAGTCTTCATAAAATTATCGCCATACAGCAAGGTACTGATGCTGTTTACCAGCGGCGTAATGGGACTTTCCTTATTAAACTGGCTCACCCTTTTGCCTGCCGAAAAGGCCCATTCATCCCGCCTGATTTTTGTATCAATGTCCAGGTCTCTTGTGCGAAGCGTTACATCTGTCCACGCATTCAAATGCGCATTGTTAAATCCATACCTGATATTGGGCATTACCGAAATTTTTTTAGTTCCTTTCAGCAGGTTCTTTTCATAATAGCCGGATACGTTCAGGGCCAAACCTTCTGCAGTATTGTATTCCAGGTCTCTTAACAAAGAGTTTATACCCCAGTTATACATGTTGGTTTTACTGAAATGCGTACGGTTAATGCCACCCCAGAAAGCATCTATCACTTTTATTTTCCCTTGCTTTTTTTTCAGGGAATCAAGCGCTGTTTTGCTGATGGCGGAGTCTTTTTGCCTTTCAAATAAACTATCTTTTAACAGGTAGTCTTTTATTTCTTCCCTTTCCAACGGAACGGGCCTTATGCTATCCCAATAGGCTTTTGGCTTTTTATTTACGTTGGTATCGTACTTAATTATCACCCTGTCAAAATAACCTTTTCCCAATTTGGGCGCTACATTATAGTCTGTATAAACATTTACAAAATTACCCACCGCATCAATGCCCAGTTTATTAAAATTAAAATGCAGTAATTGATTTTTTACCCGCCATACTTCGTCGTTTACCGGCACATGAAATTGTGTTATCTGCAGGGTATCAATAATTTCAAGCTGCGATTTTTTTGAAAGCGACAAATCAAAACTATGAATGCGCCAATCGTTTTCAGTGATATTTATGATGCCTGAAAAAAGTGGTTCGTATTCCCTTCGGGGCGTTATGCGGATGCTGTTGATCTCTTTACCGTTTTCCCAAAAACTACCGAGGAATTTAAATTTATAAAAGCTGATGGCCCTGTCTGCAATGGGCGAGATAAAGCCCCTTGGGTTCAACTGTTCTGCAAAGATGGTTACCGTATTCTGGTATAAACTGATAAAGGTTGGAAAGCTAAAACCAAAGCCACTACTGCCACTTACGCGGCTGCTGATGACCTGCATTTTAAATTTATCCGGTTGTTGAATGGCTACTTTTCCAACCGATTCGGATAAATAAATAATACCCATCCCCAATGTATCCAGCATCATTTCCTGGCGGTCTGCATCGGGAATTTTTTTGCCGAATATTTTTGTTGGCAGGTGCCGCAGTTTAATCATGTCTTTGGCATACAGGTCGCAGGTGAACTGATTTACCTGCTTAAAATAAAACGGCCTTTTTTTAATGGCTTCGCGGATGATCTGGTAAGCCGGATCTTCGCCATTGCTTTTTATCACCACTTCTTTCATCACCAGTTTTTGTTGGGCTAAAATAAATGTGGCTTCTTCATCCTGGCTATTGATAGTGATCTTTTTTTCCTGTGTTGTGTAGCCGATATGCTGGCAAACGATAGTATAAGTACCGGGTATAACATTAAAGGCAAACTTAGCCCTGTTATTAGCGCTGGCCCCAACGGTAGTGCCTTTGATGGTTATAGAGGAGTAAGGCAACAGGTCGCCTTTGTCGTTGAACACAGTTCCGTAAATTTTTTGCCCAGATGTTTTAATGGTGACAAGTACAGCAAGAAGTAAAAAATATTTCCTCATGGTTGAAATTAAATAGCTGCAAAATTAACAGGGAATATGTTATGGAGATGTAAATGGGTAAAAAAATGGTGGGGTGGTGGATGGTTGATTTATTGATGACATTATCTGTCAGAGTTGAAGTCGGTATCTAAAATTCCAATTCGTCTCTTTTACAATATAATTTTGGACTTGTATTTGAAAAGCTACAGCCGGCCATCTTAATTTCTCTATTCTCTATCATTCGAATCATACTTTTTGTCATCAGAGTTTTTCCATAGTGAAAAGGAATTACACTGTCTGCTTTAATACAAAGAGGGCAAACTTTTAGTTTATATAAATGCTCGAAAAAGGCTCGATTAGGTATTATAAAATTTACAATACTATCATGCAATTTATCAACATCCAAATTGTATATCTTGCTTTTTTCATCTTTATAAACGCAATAAAAAAGTCTTTTTTTCAGATTTTGACTAATAAGTGTAAAAAGGTTTTCATTCTCAACATTTATGCTATCATTTGTCAAGGGAAAAAAAATGAAAGCACCTACAAGCGGAAATTGATTATTGATAAAAACCTTTTTAGGTAAATTATCTTGTCCAAAACAAAAGGTTGAAATAAAAATCAGTAAAATTGGGAGTAAAATTTTCATGATATAATTTGCTACGTTTGACATTGCTGAAATTACAACTAATATTTTCACTTCAAAGTAAGCACTTAATGGAACCGATAAAAAATAAACTCACAAATTGAGCAAGCGTACCAAAAAGCTGAAAAAGTAAAAGAGGGCGACGCAACGATTTACCACATAGCTTCTTAGCCCGGACAAAAAAATCTTCTTTAACTACGCCTTAAATAACTGCCGGACAATGCTCCAAAACCTGCTACCAGCGAACCTATCAGGGCGGTGGCTACAATCAGTACAAACGGACTGTCTGTTTTTAAAATGATCATGCTTACTTTATGTGCCAGCAAATGATTGTTGTTGCTGCTAATGAACCATGCAAGCGAACCCCACAATAAAAGTATGGCAATAAAGCCTGTTAAAAAAGATTTGCCGGGATGCTGCGGTATCAAAGCAGCCACAATAAACGCTACAATTGCAATGCTCCACCAGGGCAGGTATAAACAGGCGGATACACTTAACAAGGCGATTAATACTAAAGAGATGATGAATTTCATAAATACCAATTTGAAAATTTGAAAATTAAAGCAGTCTTCCCTTTTGGAGTAATTAGCACATTTGAAAATTTTCACATTTTCACATTTGCTAATTTTCACATTTGCTAATTAAAACTCATTTTCCATTTTACCCTGCTGTCTTTTTCTTCGCCGGCCTTCATCATCCACAGCGGATAATATTTTCCTGCTGCCCACTGATCTATAAAATTATCGTAGAACCTGCTGCCGGGGTTACCGCTTTGTCCACCGGGGTATACACCCCAGGCTTCGGTTGTAGCGGCAAGACTAACAATCATGCGCCAGCTTGGACCATGATTTTCTTTGGCGGCATTGATGCAATGGCTGCCTCCGCCAACAGGCAAATTCAACCGGCTGAAGGGAGCTAATTTTGTTAAATGATTTATCCTGGTTGCCTTGTATTTCGCCCAGGGTAAGCGGCCTTCACTTTCCACAGTTTTTAATTGCTGAACGGCGGTTTTAAAAGCAGCGGTAACATCATCTGCGAGCGTTTCTTTCTGCGCTGTTTCAATATTATCTAAAAATTTATAGCTGCTGTCTCTTAAAATCCCATCCAGTAAACTGCTTTCAAAAGGATGCGCTATAACAGGGGGCGCTTTTTTAAATTCATCATTCAACACAACGCTGTCAAAACTATTCCAGAGCAGGAAGAACACTGTTGGACCGGTTGCGTTGACTTCATTATTCAGGTCCCAGTTTTTCAGTATGTCCAGGTATTTTTTTTCGCTTTCATCCAGCTTGCTTTCATTGATATTTTTTAAAAATACCGGCGTTGCCATTTCTGCAAACACATCGTAGTTATTGGTTTGCATGGCCATCATATCCTGCGGTGTAATGGCATTCATGCCCGTTAATTTTCTGTTGATAATAAAGCCGCGGTAAGGCGGGTAATCACGGCCCAGGTAATAGGGATAGGTAGAGTCTGCGGGCTTTTGATTGGCGCTGCTAACAAAGCCTCTTTGAGGATTGTATTGAAACGGAATTTCATCCTGTGGTATCATCCCCTGCCATATATAACTGCTGTCGGTGCCCGGCATTATAAAGTCGCCCTGCCCCTTCCATTTGGCCGGCCACTCGCCCTGTGTACGCATGGCTATATCACCATTCTTTGCAGCAAAAGCAAAGTTTTGCCCGGGTGTATGCATGTTGGTTACAGCAGCGAGATAATTGCTGTAATTTTTTGCATGGTTCAGCATATTAAAAGTTAGCAATTCTTTGCTGGGGTCATGGGCCTTCCACCTTACAGCATAATATTTATTGTTGGCGGCCCTGTTGCCGCTAAAACTTTTATCATACATCACCGGGCCAAACACCGTGTAGGCAACAGTATCCACATAATCCGGCTGGTCTTTTACTTTAATGCTTTCTATCCTGAACTCTGTTTTTTTCCAGGCACTGTCGAACCAGTATTCGCTGCGGCTATCGTCTTTAAATTTAATTTCGTAATAGTCCCTTACGTCCCTGCCACCATTGGTTACGCCCCATGCAACATCATCATTGAAGCCAATGATTACACTGGGTGCACCGGGAAAGGTTGCACCATACACATTGAAAGCAGGCGTACTCAACTGCATCTCAAACCAAAGGGATGGAAGGTTTAAACCCAGGTGCGGATCATTGCATAAAATTGGGGCACCACTTTTTGTTTTGCTGCCCGCTACCACCCAGTTATTACTGCCGTTCTCCGGATCAGGTTTTTCTTCCTGCATCACCAATAAATCTTTGTTTTGAAAGTATACCGAATCGACTGTGGCAGGTTGCTTTACCATCACTTTTGGTGCAGCATACACCGTTCCTTTGGGAATAATCGGGTCTAAGGAATCCTGCTTTGACGGATATAATAAATTAAAATCCGCAGGGCTGAAATAACTTTTTGCATTGGTCATTTCCATATCATCATCATGTGCTGCCAAATCGTACGACATGTATTTAAGAAACAAAGCTGTTTTTAAATTGGTCCAGGGTTCGGGCTGGTAGCCGATCAGTTTATATTCGATGGGTAATTGTGCTTCTGTTAAAGTATTAATGTAGGCGTTAACACCGGCTGTATAGGCATCACAGGAAGCCTTGGTGGTTGGGTCTGCCTCCATTTCTTTCAGAGAAATTTCTGCAGCATACCCCATGCCCAGCCTTCGGAACTCACGGTCGTGGGTAAGCGCTTTTTCACCAATGATTTCACTGGCCCTCCCTGCGGCGGCGTGCGTTTGCAATTCCATTTGCCATAACCTGAATTTTGCATGCAGGTAGCCTTGTACAAAATATACATCGTTCTCCTGTTCTGCAAAAACATGCGGTACCAGCCTGTCATCCAGGTACACATTTATCTTGCCTTTTAATTGCGGAAAGCTAAATGATGTGGTAAAATCTGCATTGGCATTTTCAGCATTCTGCCATAAACCATGTTGCGGACTTAGAAATTTCCCAAAAGGCGGTGCTAAAACTCCCTTTATCTTTAGACTTGTATTTAAAACAAGCACCAAGCCCACAGTGACACTGGATGAAATTATTAATGGCAAGATTTTCATAAAAAAATTTATGTGCGTAAATTAAGAAAAACCAACGACTATTTGATAGAACGCTGATAACACTGATTTTGCGGATAGGCACTGATTTTTATTTCCCCTTGTACAGTTAAAGGGTAGCGCTCAATTTTTATCCGTTTAAAATCCGGCAACTCTGTGTTATCTGCGTTCTGTCATACCAATTATTTATTTTTGTAAGATGGAAACAGAAAACATTGATGTAAAGAATATTCTTGGTTTACAATTGCCTACCGATCCACGCTGGATTAACCTTGCCGAAATGCAACTGGAAGAAATACTTACGGATCATGCCTACTGCGAGCAAAAGGCAGCCACCACCTGCATTACATTGATTCAACGATACAGTGATAAAGAAAAATTAGTACAAGATTTAAGCCCGATTGTTACAGAAGAATGGGGCCACTTCAGGCTGGTACTGGCAGAACTGCACAAGAGAAAATTACAACTGGGCAAACAAAGAAAAGATGTATACGTAAATAAATTAATCGAGTTTCAAAAAAAAGGCGGCAGCCCGGATGAGCGTATGCTTGATCATTTATTAACGATGGCTTTAATTGAAGCCCGTAGTTGCGAACGTTTTAAAAGACTGAGTGAAGGTTTGAATGATGCCTACATGAGAAAGTTTTACCGTTGCTTTATGGAAAGTGAAGCCGGGCACTATACATTGTTTATTGAACTGGCAGAAACTTATTGTAAAAAAGAAACCGTGCGCAAACGATGGAAAGAATGGCTGGCGTATGAAAAAGGGGTAATGGATGAAATGGAAGTTAGGGGAGATAGGATACATTAAGGCGGCCCCCTCTATCTCTCCCAGGGTGGAGGAAATGGAGGAAAGGCTTTGAAGAGATAATTTTTTATGGTATAAAAGTATTTATGGCGCAAAGTAAATTTTTTCTTCTTCAAAATTGATGTATGGATATTGGCAGTTTAACTGGTTCACTTTTTCGAGATTTGTTTGCAGAAATTTTTTGTGTTGCCGGGATGTTGGATGAAATGGCTTGTGGCTTTTTGCTGCATTGATGGTATTGATCTCTTCCATTAATTTTTGCGTTGGTTCATCAATGCAGGCGGCTACAAATTTCTCCCATACATAATTAGTAGCGGCATAATTTGGATGCACCATATCTTCTGCATAAAAGCGGTAATCCCGCAGGTCGTCTATCACCAGTTCGTAGGCAGGAAAATAAAAACGGTCTTCTTCTTTTTCAATCAATGCATGCACAGCCTGTATCAGCGTGGCTTTGCTGCGGTTGTTCTCTACAAAACCATCTCTTAAATGACGCACCGGGCTGATGGTAAAAATTATTTTTATTTTGGGGTTAACTGCTTTTACTGCGGTCAGCATTTCTTGTAAAGCGCTTGTAATTTCATCTGCACTTAACAATTTTTTATTGAACTTATCGGTGGGTACTTTATGGCAATTGGCAACCAAACCTCCCTCGGCTCCTGCTACGCCGTCAGCAGTACCTGGCGCAGAAAAATTGAGGGTGTAGGCAAAGGCAGAACCCAGCGTTAACAATAACCAATCAGTATTTTTTAAAAAATAATGGGCACTCTGTTGCGACTGGTTGATACCCTGTAAACACAACTCCTGATCAGGATGTGAAAAACGGCTATGGTGCTCCCAACTGTTCCAGTATTCATTCTGATAAAACAGGTCTGCTGCTGTGTATTGGTTGTTATCAATGTAAGAAGTGATGGATTTTGTGATGCTGATGGGATTGAATAGAATACCGTTTGGATTTTCGAGCACATCAAATTTATGCAGCTTTAATTTAGCGCCCATATTTTCTGTAAAGCAGGAGCCAATCAGCAACAATTTTTGGCGATGATTAATTTTTGTTGTAAATGGTTTTGGTGTAAATGCTAAATGAAAATTCATTGAATAAAATTACAGGAATGTTTTTTAATTGAAGCGAAGGATAGAACACGGATGACACGGATTTTGGCGGATTTATACTCTACGCCGCATAATAATGTGTAATATTATTATCAAAGAATTGAAAATTTAGTGTCAGCAATTTTTGCAGTTCATGTAAATGGTTGTTGTTGATATTTTGGAAAAAAGAATTAATTGTTTGATGAAACAGCGTTGGTGAATCGTAGTATCTGGGATTTAGTATTTCCTTTTTTATAAATTTCAAAAGCCTTTCAATAATATTAAGGTTAGGCGAATAGGGCGGTAAAAAGAGTAAATGAATGCCGGGAGATTTTGCCCAGGTGGTTACAAAAAAACAGTGTTGGTATCTTGCATTTTCTGACACAATGGCAATGGGTTTATCAGGATATTTTTCTTTCAATTGTTTTAAAAATGAAACGATTGTATTGGCATCAATATAAGCGGTATTGGTCAAGGTGGTTATTTCTTTTGTAATGGCTGACCGTACCCAACACATTGATACGATTACGCCCTGGTGAGGCTTTGATAAATACCCGTTTAATGCACCAAAAACAACAAAGAAATGGTTGTAAAATAAAATGGGCTGCATCCATAAATAAGAGATGTATTTCTTCGTTATGAGCTGCTTCAATAGCGGGTTTCAGCGTTTCGGTTACCCAATTTTGTTGTGCTGTATTATTTAGTTTTGCAGGGATATGACCTGTTTTTAAAAAACGAAACTGATGCCGTTTCATAAAGGCAATTATACGGGTATTGCTTCGGTCAATGCCAGTAAGTTGTTTTATTTTTAGCCTTGCTTCATCAATACTTCGAGGTGGTTGTTTTGTAAATAACTCTTTGATACTAAGTGCTTGTTTTTCTAATACACTTTTATTGCAATGAGGGGTAATTTTACATAATCCGTTAAAACAACTTTTTTTATAAATGGCTATCCACTGATCTACACTATTATAATGAGACCCTGCTAAAACAGAAACCTTTTTATTTGTAAAATTGGTGCTCGCCTTTATATAAAAGGGCGTTCAATCTTTTTTGAATAATTGGACAAGCGAAAAGCGAAAGCAGCGATATAAACCAGCGGCTTAAAATTATAAAATAACAGCATCCTTAAAACAAGCTGTTGACATTACTGTGTGAACCACTCAACCAAAATGAATGAAAATCAAAAAAAGGGTAAAAACCACAGGCTTACACCTGAATTTTAAAAAATAATTACCCTCTCAAAAGTTTTTACCTACATGATGTCAGTGACTCGTACTGAAAAAAGTTTACACTTTTTGAGTGGTAATCCTTTTATTGCTTTACAAAAGTAAGTTAATCCTGTTTTGGGTTTACAATTGCTTTTTTAATACTGCTAACAAAAAAAATATTTTTGTAGCCTCTACAGCTAAAGAAAATATTTTTTTGTGGTTGCTTTATCAGGGCCAATATATCCATTGGCTCCTGTTATAAGTATATTCATTTTTAACCAACAATTTTTATGGGATAAAGTTGAGTGATTTTAGCAATTGGAGAGTTTGTTAATTTGTGCTACATCAATGAGAAGATCGGAGTTCCATTGGCAAACAATAGTACACCAGGACTATACAACTCTGACTCATATAGCTTCCTGATCCGGGCAAATATTTTTTATTGTATTATTTTAACAACATCCGAAGCGCAATAAAACCCCCTGGTAGCAGGGGGTTGTTTAAGAGTCATTTTTTAAGGTGGTTTATCGGTTGAAAAATATTTATTATTGCTCCGCCGAAAACCCGCTTTTCTTTAATTGTTCAAAAAGCTGTGTGGTTTTTTGTATAGCTTTATCGCCCTTGTAAAACAAATCTTCCTGCATATTGCCCTGAGATTTAAAGAGATAATTTTTTTGCAATAGCGAATTATAAAGGCCGGGAAAAAACTCCATTGGTTACGCAATTGCCTGTTGTGTTTCTCTCAGCAGACAGTTACGTTGCCTAAAAAGAAAGGATCGCTTTTACACAAATATTTCTGCCCATATTGTACATTCCAATATAGTTGTTGGGTGATTGTGTGTAATACTCAAAATATTTTAACCGGCTAAAGTTGGATTGGTAAGCTTTGTCAAAAATATTATTTACCTGTACCTGAAATACTACCGTATTGTTTTTTGAAAAATTTATTTTTGTGTTGATTGAAATATTAAACAGGGTATATGCGGGTGTTGCTGTTTCGGTATTGGTCAAAGCTAAATACCTGTTTTGTGCGGCACTGTATTCGGCTTCAATTTTTCCGGTGATTTCTTCAATTGTTTTTGATATTGTTTGGATGTTTTGGCCTATGCTGCTCACTAATTTCATTGGTGGAATTAAAGGCAAAAATCCGCCATTAAGCCCTGCGTTTTTATAGGCTTTTTTTCTGTTGTATCCATACACCATCGAAAAGGAATT